>CAYSPA010000001.1:0-49204 GCA_964432835.1 uncultured Thermoplasmatales archaeon
GATGAGAGGAAAAGGTACTATGATAGGATTTTCAGGGAGGTCGAAAAATGGTGCAGGAGATATAACATTAAATTTGAAAGGGCTTTTTGAAGGCATTTTGCTGGATTTGGACAATCAGATCCATCCTGACAAATGGTGAGAAAACGCTAAACTTCAACACTCCTCAATCGAAACACCCAAAGCAAAACCAAGATAGAAAATATCCAACTCGGTGGGAGAGGAGCTTGTCGGTATGGAGAGACCAGAAAACCCAACTATTCCTATACAAGATAGAAGAGGTAGCAGATACTGCAAGAAAAAGGCAATTTGAATCGGTCCGCAAGATCTATAGCCCCCAATAAAACTGCCATTCCACATCTTTATCCCTTTAAGACCAATCGTGAACAACCATCCCTCGGATGGATAAACAGAGGGTATTTCGAATCCGATAAATTCTGTGCCAATGGAGACAAACGCCCCAAGATATGGCAAGGGTAATAATTGGGGGGCAAGGATAGGATATAAAATGATTAGTGCTGCAGCGATTCCAAAAAAATCCGCCATCCGCGAAATAAAACTAAAATTCGTATATTGATCGAGGGTACAGAAAATTATGAAAAGAACTTCCAGAATAGGTAACAGAGTGATGCGAGCAAGGGTATTAATAAGAAATCGTATGGGTGGCAACGTTAACGTATTGGTCATCCTTCCGCACACAAGGCACACGAGATTATCGCTCATCCCAAACTGTTGTGATTTATTTACAATTGGTTGAAGTAGATGGAAAAATCTACTTTCACCCGTTACTAAACTCTGTATCTCCTTTATGCGATGACGTGGTAGAAAACCATAATCTGCGAGCCTCTCAACGGTTTCATTGAATATCTTCTTTACTTCAAACATGCTTGAAGCATTTTTCAGCTTCCACTTGGTCTCGTTGATGATTTTATTGAGATTTTGAATATCTTCTCCAGATACCTCCACGGTGAAGTTTTCTACACCAAATGGTGTAAGGAGTTGTATGGTGATATTTTGTGCAGATACTGGTACATCATCTTGGATATTCCCTCGATTCTCTATTCCAATTGCTGGTACTGAAACTGAGAGTAAAATCAAAATCACCATGAAGACCGAAGTTAGTAACCTCTTCATGTTTCAATATCAAAATATGAGTTTAATTATTTATACTTTGCTAAGGATTTTCGGTGGAGAATGAAAAAAGACGGACAGACTTTAAAAAGTGCTTACCTTTTCAAAAAATCATGAAAGCAGAAGTGGTGAACGTTAAGGGTCTTACATTCGTCGGAAAGGCAGAGAGCAACCACTGGATGGTGATGGATGGAAGCAAGGAATTTGGTGGATTTGAAGCAGGAATCAAACCAATGGAAGCGATTCTTGTTGCACTCGGCGGATGTACGGGCATGGATGTGGTATCGATCCTCAACAAAATGAAGGTAAACTTCGACTCCTTTGAGATAACAATCGATGCCGAGAGAGCGAAAGAACATCCAAAGGTTTTCACAAAGATTCATCTCACCTACCGATTCAAGGGCAAAAATCTACCAAGAGACAAGATAGAAAAAGCAGTGAGATTGTCTCAGGAGAGATACTGCTCTGTCTCGGCGATGCTGGGAAAGGGCGCAGATATCGATTGGGAGATTGAGATAGCAGAGGAATAAAAAACTCCCACTAACTTCGATTTCCTCTATCTCCCGGCGCCGGCGCAAAGGTTGGAATTCAATAACATCCAGTAATTCTCATCTGTCGTGTGCGATGCGTTAACATTTAAATAGGAGCAGTATTATTGGTATTACGGGGGATAAAAATGAAAGTGAAATGGTTGGCTGTATCTGTGATATTGATGTTGTCTCTTTTCAGTCAGATTCCCGTGCAGGGGATCCAAAGTTCTGAAAGCAGAACCGGAGGCACAGTAGAAACAGTACATGTAGATGCTGGCAAGACAATCATTTACCTGGCACCATATCTTGATCTCCAAATATTCAACCCATGTCCATATGAAATTAACAAAACGGTAGATATAAACAGGGATACCAATGTCTCACTGTATTTGGATGTGAGATGGGACGTACAACTCGATATGAACTACAATTTTCCAATTGCATTGCTCTTCCTGAAAATGCAACTGTGCGATGAGTGGGGATTAGAGATAGACGCCGACAGAACCATACTCGTTGGTATAAGAGGTACGGAAAAGAAGGTGTATCTGGAAACGGAATATCTGGTGACTAACGTGAGTGAAAATTCAACCCTGTTTAACAGAGCACTCCTTTATGTGACAGCTATACCAGCGGGACCATTGATGAGGACGAGGGTGATTGGTAGAGTAATAAATATCCATATCGTATGATAACGGTGATACTTAGTAGAATGTAAAGGGGGTTGAGTGGATGAGATGGTTGTTTGCACTTGCGGTTGCTTTTATTCTACCCCTTTCTACTGGCACCGCCGGCACCGCACCACACGGGCAGAAAACACTCTGTGGAGTGAGCACAGATTTTGATATCTCAGTTATCGTCGAGCTCGACCCAGGGCTAGAACCCAATATTCTGAGTGAGAGAAACCTCACCATAGAAAAGGAAATCCCGGTCAACTGGTCGATGGATGGCCATGTGAACTGCACTTGGGCAAGTTCATATCACGTCTGCTGGAACGTGGAGGTCGTTCCCGCATGTCTTGCGCCATTCGTTATCGGTTTCCTGAAAGCAGAGCTCTACAACGAAAAAGGTGAACAGGAAGATATCTGTTTTGCAGTTGCATTCACCCCAGCAGTCAATACGGGTGCAGAGAAATTAGTGAAGATGAACCTCCTAAGTAAAGGCTTCCTCATAGAGAAAAACATGACCGTGACCATGAAGACGAGGTTTGTTGCTTTCCTGTTCCCGAGCTTACCGCCTTTCAAGACACCAACTATCGAGAGAACACTGGTTGCTCACTTCGTATAACGTCATCGACAGCATTCTCTTTTCTTTATGACAACTGATCAGATTCCATACCAGATAACTCAATAAACCTTTTCAAAATCCTGCAGAGGTCTAAAAGATCGTCAACAGCGATACTTTCTCTCTCAGTATGAGCCAGACTCAAATCTCCCGCACCGAACACAACAGATGGTATCCCTTTTTCAATCAGATTCGCCGCATCGGTCCACGCGGGCATACCCGAATATCTAACTCTTCTGATTCCCCTCATCGCCCTCTCGAGGAGTTTCACCACATTCTCATCCCTTGAGATTTCAACCGGCTGATCAAAGATCTTGACCTGCGCGCCGGCGCCGTACTTGGCGAGTATCTCATCGACCTGATCCTTTATTGCTGAGATATCATCTCCCGGAAATATGGGAATATCTATCTCTCCAACGCATCTATCTGGAACAACCTGGCAATCTCTTCCTCCCCTGATCCATCCCAGAGTGACTCCAGATTCTTTGAAATCCTTTGGTCTGTTTTTGATATGTTCCATGGATTTGAGAGCAAGATAGATTTCGATGAATACATCGATGGCATTTTTTCCTGCAAGAGGCGTTGCGCCGTGCGATGACCTTCCTCTCGTTTCCAATCTGATCTCTATGCTCCCCGCCTGTCTTGTACAGATCGCAAAGTTTGTCGGCTCGAGAACGAGGGCTCCATCGAATTTCCATCTTGGTGTGAATCTATCAGAACCTTCTGCATCCCTCTCTTCGTCCACGAAGAGTGCAATGGCGCAGGGCGCATCTGTATTTTCCAGAGCAACAAGAAGGGATGCAATTTGACCCTTTGTATCTACTGCTCCTCTGCCAAAAATCCTTTCGTCTCCGAATCTTGGTTTAAATGCTCTCCTGAATCCCCACGGTGGTACAGTATCGACGTGAGTTGCTATCAGATATCTGGCTTTTCCACGATATGCAAAAAGATTGTATCTTGAATCAATCTCTTCTCTTCCGACATTCAAACCAATCTCAAGAAGATGTTTTTCCAGAAAATCCACTAACCTATTTTCTTCTCCAGTTACGCTCCTTATCGATATCAGCTTTTCCAACATTTCTATCAATCTTCTCTTATCATCCTGAGCCATACACCCACCTTACCAACCACACGAAATCCCATTCTTCCATAGAATCTGATCGCCTTGAAATTTTTCTCTCCGACCCACAGGCCGATGGTGTCATGATATCTTTTCAGGATTTCAATCTCCCTCTCCAGCAGTCCTCTCCCTATTCCCTTTCCCTGAAACTCCTTCCTGACAACGAGCTCGTGAATCTCCCCTATGTCGCCATAGGTCTTGTCCCACCAGTTTCTCGCTCCTGCTATGAAACCAATGATTTTTTCATCTTCTATAGCTACAAGGAAAACCTCCGGATCACAGCGGTAGAGCCATTTCAGATATCTCCTTGCATCTCCTCTCGTTCTGTAGGCATACTCTTCCATATCCCTGTATCCGTCCATGTACACATCTATAAGTTCGCCAAGTATTTCTCTGAATTTGCCCTCATCGACCCTCTCTACCCTCATCTAAAAGTCCAGTAAGCTTTTCTGACGATTAAAGTTTACAGGTATGTACTCCTCAGATGGGTGAATTTCTATCACACCATACTTCCCGCCGCCGCCTGGTATGATTTTTACTTTACCCCTTCTAAAAAGGTCTATCGCCTCCGCCACTGCTGGATTGCTATATATGGCTATTTCATCGATACTTGCATCTACGAGGACATTAACTTCACTGCCGAAATGAGAAACCAGATTCTCCCACAAACTCTCAACTTTCTTGGTGAAGACACTGCTCTGACCTATGGCTTTGGCAATGATCTCCGTTAGAGGGATGATGTGCAGATAGGGTGGCCTGTGATCTGGATGCCTTGGTTCTTCAAGGTCGGCAAGTTCTCTGACTCTATCCTTCACTCCCTTCTTTATTCTTCCCCCGCATGGGCATTTCCAGCCTCTTGCTATGGCTTCTTCAAGGGAGAAATGCCTGTAACATTTTATGCAGGCGGTTTCATTGTACTTTCCTTCCTGGGGTGGAAAGCCAACGTTGAGTACAACTTTGTTACCTCCTCTCCTCAGTATGGCTTTTCTGATTTCTTCGAATGTTGCATCTTTAACTTCCATTCTATTAAATTCTCTTGCGAGCCTGACCGGATGAGGAGAATGTGAATCGGAATTGGTGAGGAATGTTAGTCTGTGCAATTCTGAGATTCTATCCGCATAGTCTGAATCTGCACTCAATCCGAGTTCGAGGAAAGAGACATAATCTGCGAGGTCACCATAGCAATCTTTCAGAGAGTTGTGGTAGGCATACATTGCAGTCCATGGTGTAAAGGCATGAGCGGGTCCTATGAGAATGTCGAGATCTTTCGCGATCTGTGCTATTTCAATTCCGCTTAACCTAATCTTTGGTCTGCCATCACCATCGAGATCCGTTGAGAACTTCTCTACCCTTTTTCTGAACTCCTCAACCTGGGAGAATGAGGGAAAATACAGAAGATGATGCACCCTGTTCATATCTTCAACTTCGGTGCTCAGTATGAATCTCGTCCCCCTCTTTTCGAAAGTTCCATCATCGATTTTCTTGCATTCCTTTATTTCCTTCTGCCATTCCCCGTGTAAACAATCACCCGTTGCGAGAATATCTATGCCTTTCTTTGGAGCCGATTCTGCGAGTTTTTTAATGGTCATAGAGCTGCTTGTTGCCCCAGAGAATCTGGAATGAATGTGGAGATCCGCATTGATCTGCATTTCCCAACAGATGCATCCAGAGAGATGTATATAGTGGTTGTTATTTCAAAAATCCGCAAATTCGCAGGTAACATTAAAACTGGATACGATGCACGATGGGGTAGCCATCAGAACATATCCACATTGATATCAATTAAATTTAAATATCGAAGATTTAATTAGATGATATCCATGCTTAGGATATACCGTATGGGTTTGGTTGCGGCTACGTTTTTCCTGCTTATTGGAGCAACCATCTATCAAGCCGTTGGGCTGAATGGTGTAGAGAAACAAAAAAGCGATATCGAGGATGGAAATGATGGATTTTACAATATAACGATTTACAAATTCAAAAATGGAGCGATTGAAAAGGTTGTGAAAAAGCTTTCTTATAAAGAAGCGGAAGAAATCAAAAGGCAATTTTCACTTGTAGACCGCTCTCAAGATAACTATCTGGAAAAGACTTTGAAGAAACTTAATGTATTGATACAGTATGGTATCTTATCGAGGGATGATATAGGCTGGAGAAATGGATCTTTGCCACCGCATATTTCATCTAAAACGCGTTGTGCAGAAAAACCATTCATTTACGGTGTGATGGGTTTAATTCTCGGAATATGCGAACTTTCCTCAGACGTTTACTTTAACTTCGGGATGTGGGTATTTTCCATTTGTCCTTTCGTCGTGTATGGACACGGTAATGGCACCGTAAGATATCTTGAACTTCCCGACTCCCCCCTTCCCTCAGAGTACTATGTGCTGAATTTTAACGAATGGATTTTCGCAGCTTCGTTCACGTTAGTTGGTGTTTTTCTTTTCATCCCGTTTGCATCTCCAGCTGGGCTTTTCGCAGGTTTTACAATCTTCACCATGGTGGCGGGAGAGTAGGAGAATTTACGTATCCGCTAATTGTGGATTTTACAGATATAAACCCAAGTTGAGCGGAAACCGGATACAAAGGGGAACGAAACCTTTACAGCAAAATCATTTGGGCAAGATGGACTCGTGGGGATTCGAACCCCAGGCCTCCCCCATGCCAAGGGGGCGATCTACCGCTGATCTACGAGCCCACTATTCTATAATAAAGGAAAGCGGGTATATAAAAATTTACAGAGGACATTTCCCATAATGTTCATAAAAATCTTTAGCGGGCGCAGGAGAACCGGAGGTGGACACGCTGGTATAGGGGCGATTTAGCCCACCCACCTTCTTAACCCCGTTTACCCCCAGAGCATCGGCGGTCCGCGATGAGGCTGCTCCCTTCCGGGCCTGACCCGGTTTTCGCGGCAAAGGCGGGCATGTTGCCCTCCGACAACATGCTACCGCCACCCCCAATCCCTGGGGACGAGGTCTCATCGTTGATGGGTGGATCGCCCCTTACACCAGTGTGCCGCCCTCCGGCTTTCGGCTCCGGCGTATAGGGGATTTCCGGTTGCAGGGGACCCCTAACCCCCCAGCCTATCCTGCGCCTTTCGCCGGACTATAAGGTTTTTTTGTTCCAATTCTTAAAAAACCTTACGAATATCCATGTCATTGATACTGAGAGAGGTGCTATGCATGCCCCTGCATACATCAGATATGTCTGTGCAAATCCAACACTTCCATTTCCAAAGTAGAAGCCGGCTCTGTAGAAGTTCAACGACATTAGAATTATCGATATCACGGCGATGACAAACATGATGATATCCACTATTAAGATTATACCTTCTCTCGTATCTCTCAATGGCATACTCTGAAATAGACGGAATGCTATTTGAAAGTTGTGCCGGGCCGATGGTTTGGTATTGCGAAAACATGAGGGGTGTGGAACTTGAAAATAAAAGATGCCCTGAAAATCGTATCCGACAAACAGAGGGAACTTTTCCTCATTGGGGGAGTGATATCTCTCCTGGACTGGGACCAGAAGACATATATGCCAAGGAAAGCCCTCACCGATAGGTCCAAACAGCTCTCTCTTCTATCTAAAAGAGCACATGAGATACTGCTCTCGGATGAGCTCTGGAAAAGCGTGACCTTCCTGTCAGATAAAGAGAATATAGAAAGGCTCCATCAGAAGGACAGAATCATAGTTGAAAGGTTGAAGAAAGATGCCGAAAAGGCGAGGAAGATTCCCGCAGATTTCATAGAGAGGTTGAGCAGGGCGGAGGCGCTCTCCTACTCCGCCTGGGAAGTTGCAAAGAAGAGGTCGAGGTTTGATATCTTTCTTCCACATCTGGAAAAACTGGTGGAACTGAAAAGAGAATACTGCGATTATATTGGTCTGAAAGGACATATCTACAACAACCTCCTGGATGATTACGAGGAAGGAATGACTTATGAAAGGTTAAAAAACGCCTTCGATTATCTAAGGAGTAGATTATCAAAACTTCTGGATAGATTTGAAAGCGAAGAAGATACCGAGATACATATCGGCATAAGATCTCAGGAAAAACTGTGCAAAATCATACTCAAATATCTCGGTTTAGGCAGGGATAGTTTCAGAATCGATATCTCGGAGCACCCTTTCACAACCAGATTATCTACGTTCGATGTCAGGATAACCACGAGATTCTCCAAGAAAAATCCATTATCGTCTCTTTTCTCAACTTTACACGAAGCGGGACACGCCATATACGAGTTGAACCTCCCAAAGGGTAAATTCAGATACACCGTTATATCCGATGCTCCATCCCTGGGCTTACACGAATCTCAATCAAGATTCTGGGAAAACGTGATCGGCAGGAGTTACAATTTCTGGAAATTCTTCTACCCCATTCTCAGAAAAGTAGAATCCCGAATCAATCTGGATATGGAGGATGTTTACAGGCATGTCAATACAGTGAAAAGGTCGATGATAAGAACCGATGCGGATGAAATCAGTTACAATCTACATATAATCCTGAGATTCGAGCTGGAAACGAAACTAATCGAGGGAAAAATAGAAGCAAAGGAGTTGCCGGACTTATGGAATGAAAAGATGGAGGAACTCATGGGAGTCCGTCCAAAAACCGATAGAGAGGGAGTTCTGCAGGACATGCACTGGAGCACCGGAGATTTTGGATATTTTCCGAGCTACACGATTGGAAATATATATTCTGCCCAGCAATTATACTCGATGAGAAGGGATCTCGGAGAGATGGATTCGATGGTGGAGAGCGGAAACTTTGAGGAAATCAAAAAGTGGCTCAACACAAATATCCACAGATATGGCAGAATGTACACATCTGAAGAGATAATGAAGATATGCTGTGGCGAGGGCTTGAATCCGAGAATCTTTATAAGATATCTCGAGGAAAAGTTCGGTAAGTGACTCGCTCAAAAAATCCGAAATCGATATTAATAAATATTGACAAAAGTTATCATTAGGCAAAGGTTGAAAAAATGGGGATCAGCATCAAGATTTACAAGAAAGGTGAGGATATCCTCATAGGAGCATGCGACGAGGAACTACTCGGCAAGAGATTAAAAGAAGGAAAATTCAGGTTACACGTCAAAAAGACTTTTTATGGTGGGAGAATCGTCGATGAAAAAACATTCGCTGCCTATCTGAAAGAAGCCACTATCGCAAATCTCGTTGGAAAAAGAACAGTCGAGTGTGCAATAAAGATGGGGTACGTGAATCCCAGATGTGTGCTCTATATCCAGGGAGTCCCTCATGCCCAGATGGTGAAGATGCTGGAGTGAATTGCAAATCAAATCGGACAGGCATTATCATTCTGTTTTCCCATCGCTGTTCACCTTCTCTATCCTTGATTTCATGTTATCCCAGTGGGTTCCTTTCCAGTATATTCTACCGCAATTCTCACAGTACCAGAACTCATCATGTCTGTTATAGACCCTATCCGGCACCTTACCTTTAACCTTCTCTTTATCTATCTTAGCCAAGATATTATTGCAAACAGAACATCTGGAGAGAATCTTATTCTCATCAATCGGATATTCTGATATCACTGCTCTTATCTGCTCATCCAGGTCTGTACTCTTTATCTCCACAGCAGAGATATTTTCCCTTTTTGCTCTCCTGACAAGATATTTATCTCTGGTAAGGATAACTCTCCCTTCTCTCTTTGCTCTCTCGATGATCTCATCATCACTCTCTATCCTATCAGCAAAACAGACATCGAATCCCAGAATCCTCAACCACTTTGCAAGCGTGCCCAGCATCTGGTCACACAGAAATTTCACTTCCATGGCTCATACCTTATCAGCAAGCCATCTCCAAGTTTTTTAACTTCCTTCAACCTGAGTTTTATAATTTCATTCTCGTTTTTCACACCTTCACCATCCGCTATAGTAGGCGTACTGGCTCCGCCGATTATGATGGGCGAGATGTATATGTTAAACTCATCGAAAAGCCCCTCTTTCAAGAAGTTCCATATAACCGTTGCCCCTCCCTCGACGAGCAACCTTTTTATTCCCTTCTCTCTCAGCAGTTTCATTGCTTCCTTTAAATCTATGAGTCCATCTTTGCTCAGATTACATCTCAGAACCTCTACATCTTCCTTCTCAATGGTTCTTTCGGCATCCTTTCCTGTTAGAATGTAAACCTTTGTGCCACCTTTGAAAACCTCAGCATCCTCTGGTATCCTCAATTTTGTATCGAGCACCACCTTTGCGGGCTGTTTTGGAGTATCGTACTTCACATTGAGCTTTGGATCATCGGTAAGCACCGTTCCTATTCCAACAAGAACCGCATCACATTCCTCTCTCAATCTCATCACTCTATCAAAATCCTCTTTCGATGATATTCTGACCTGTCTTTTATCTGGTAAGGCTATCTTTCCATCAGCGGAGGCGGCGCAGTTTATTATTATGTACGGTCTTTCTTCTTTGGATACCATGGGCAATCCTCCCTTTTCTCTGGACATATACCTCTGGTCTTGCAAGGAGGACCTGCCTTCCTGAAAATCGTTGGTGCTATCTTCTTCACCTCGTTCAGCATCCTCCATGCGAGTTCTCTGATTTCCCACTGGGCATGCATACAGCATCTCAGCTCAAAGAAATTCAAAAGAGACCTTGCGTTCATGGTTACAATGATGTTCGTCTTTGCGGCATTTGGGAGAACGTATCTCGCATCCTCTTCGGGTATTCCTTCATCGATCAGATGGTTGTATTCGTCCCATACTTTTTTCATGAAATCTTCGTATCTCCTTTTCAAATTTTCATCCTTCTCCACAGAGGGAGGCATAACATACTCGGCATCTTCAAACCTCACATACCTCTGACTCTGCTGAGAATAACTTGCTATTCTATGTCTAACAAGTTGATGGGTTAGCGCTCTACTCACTCCAGATATCGCAAATGTAAAACTCGCGTGCTCTACAACACTCAGATGACCAAGGTCCATGACATGAGAGAGTATATTCCTGAGAGAATCGTCGTCCATCTTCTCTACTTCTTCCGGCTTCTTTTTGCTGTGTGTCAGTGCTGCTGCTATGGCGCAGACCTTCTCTGGATCTGGAGTATGGGATATGATTCTGACATCCATCACTTCGGGATTGTCTCTATACTTATTATTTTTTGGCTAAACGATAACAACCGCTATTATGCCAAATACCGCAAAAACATCATCTCCAGTGGCAACAAGTTTTTCCAGAATATTCTCTCTGTTGGCAACGTCGAGAACATCCACATAAAACAGGAAAGGTTTGCCTTTATTCTCTCCTATCCTCCAGTATCTCTTTTTATCCTTCTCTATCTTTTCCCTCCTCTCCTTCAGTATAAATCCAATATCCTTCCCCTCTTTGATCCGGGTGAACGCCTGGCGCACCGCCCATGTATAAAAATCAAGAACAGTGTAATCTGCAATTCTCATGTGGAGTTTCCAATCTTTATCGGTGAGTTCCTTTGATGTTTTTACCTCGCTCAACTTCAAATCTTCAAAATCTTCAGGTGAATTTGTAATAACGGGCGAGATGTATACAGAGGAGAGGCAGAGAACCTCGCTGATCATTTCATTGAGAACATCGGAGAACACATCCTTTGCCATTCTTATACATTCATTTGGATAAGAAAGCACCACCAGATTTTTTCTTTCGGGAATTTTTCCCTTCATCAGGGGAGTGACACCCAGATTTCTGTATCTGAACCTCGACAGGAGCCATTTCAATCTCTCTCCAGATTTTTCTTTTTCCTTCCAGTGAATAACCCCTCTGAGGTTTTTGACGATCGCCGCATAGTTGTAAAAGGATATCATTTCTTCCATGTGCTGACACCAAATGGTGTATGAAATGGCGTAATGTAATACTAACGCTCTGGAGATATCAAAAAACGATAAAGTTTTAAAAGACTCTTTTGTTTCAGCAAAACTGGAGGCAAGAGAGATGAAGAAGTTTATAGTTACATCATTCATCTGTTTCATCGCTTACCTGATATTCACGGCGGGAAGTGGCAACATAGGCTTCTGGAGCATCGAAGAGATCCTCTTTGGTATAATGGTTGCCGTCCTGGTTGGCTATATATCCAGGAACATCTTCATCAAAAACGATTTTCGAATGCTCAATCCCAAAAGATGGTTATACGGTATAGCTTATCTGTTTCCCTTTTTCTTGGCGATGGCGAAGGCAAACTTTGATGTTGCGTATAGAGTTATTACTGGAAAAATCAGACCCGGAATAGTGAAAATCTCTCCCAATCTGAAAACCGATTTAGGCATAACCATGCTCGCCAACTCGATAACATTAACGCCGGGAACACTCAGTGTTGATATAGATGAGAAAACCAACAATCTCTACGTTCACTGGATAAATGTCAAGGATGCTGCTCTCAAAAAGAAGCCGAGACCATACGAGTATGTATGCGGTAAATTCCCCAAATGGATAAGGAGGATTGCCGAATGATGGATGCATTTCTGCTCTCGATAATAATTCTCCTGATATCCATACTCCTTGCAGCGATAAGACTCATACTGGGTCCTACAGTCCCGGATAGAGTCGTTGGTCTCGACACCATAAACACTCTTGTGATAGTTCTGATGATACTGTTCGGAGCGTACTATCGCGAGATAATCTACATAGATGTGGCTATAGTATATGCTCTCCTGTCATTTGTTACGACCATACTCATAGCGAAATATCTGGAGGGTGGTAGGATATGATCGTTACTGCACTGATTTACATATTTCTTGCCATAGGTGTTACCTTTAACCTGCTTGGGTCTCTTGCCCTGCTGAGATTTCCAGATGTATATACAAGGTTGCATGGCGGCACAAAATGCACAACATTTGGTTCCATATTTCTCTCAGGTGCAGTGATAGTATATGGATTGAAAGAATGGTATCTTCATCCTACCGTCTCCTCCCCGATACTGCCAATTCATGCCCTCGTTGCTTTGATAGCTATATTAATAACCAACCCAACAGGAGCTCACGCGATTGCAAGAGCCGCCCACAGAAGCGGCATCAAGCCGGTAAAAGCCGTTGTTGATGACCTTGAGGAGGAGAAAAAATGATGGAGATACTTCACGCCATACTTCCGATATTCATAGTGATAGCCGCGATATTTGCAATTTATTTTAGAGATCTGATATCAGCAACGATAGCTCTTGCCGCGATGAGCTTGATTCTTTCGCTGGAATTCTACATCCTGCAGGCGCCGGATGTGGCGATAGCAGAAGCAGGAGTGGGGGCATGTTTAACAACAGCCATCTTGATATTTGCAATTAAAGCCACAAGGAGGATGGAGGAGAGAAGATGAATAAGATAGCGATCCTGATAGCCTTCGTTATATTCTCCTGTGCACTGATTTCAACCACTTTAATATTGAGACCATTTGGAGAACCCAGATCTACGGAGATGGACGATTACATAATAAAAAATGCCCAGAACGAAACCGGGGCAAACAATGCAGTTACCAGCGTAGTGTTTGATTACAGAGGATTTGATACCCTTGGAGAGGCTACGGTTTTGTTTACCGCGGTTGCTGGGGTTTTAGCTGTGTTAAGGAGGTATGCTCATGAATGAACCATCAAAGATCGTTAAGACTATTGCATCGATAATCTTTCCATTCATAACCGTTTACGGATTGTATATAATCGTTCATGGTCATCTCACTCCAGGAGGAGGTTTTCAGGGCGGAGCAATCACAGCTTCTGGCATAGTTCTCCTTCTCGTAGCATTCGGCTCTGCTGAGATCGCTAAAAAAATCAAAGAATCTCATCTGTCCATTTTGGAAAGCATAGGTGCTTTAAGCTTCATATCATTGGCCCTCCTTGGATTATCGGCAACTTTCTTCTACAACTTTCTGGCGGGATCAAACTTCATATTTGGGAGAATACCTCCGTTTGGGAGCAACCCCGGAGATATGAATACCGGTGGTGTGCTTCCTCTGATGAACATAAGCGTTGGTTTAAAGGTGATAGCGGGTCTCTCAGCCATGGTGCTTGCATTGGCACTCTTTGCAAGGTTAAAGAGGGGTAGAAAGGGGGTCAGGAAGAAATGATATACAATATTCCTTACATGGCATCTGCAATCCTTGTGATAGTAGGTCTCTATGCGGTCCTGTTCAAGAGAAATCTAATAAAGATCGCCATAGGTATCACCGTTCTGGAGAGTGGGGTCAATCTATTTCTCATAACTTTAGGATACAGAGAAAATGCGGTTGCACCCATCTACACAAATCTTCCGGAAGGCACAAGTATACCTGAAGGAATGACACTCCCAGTTCCTCAAGCGTTGACACTGACGAGCATAGTGATAGGGGTTGCGGTGCTGGCTTTGATCCTTTCCTTTGCGGTAAAGATATATCAGCATTATGGAACGCTCGATTCCAGAGAGGTAAGGAGGTTGAGGGAGTGAATATGAGCTATGTGCTATTGCATGCGCCCGCCCTATTGATTGCGATACCGCTGTTTGCGGCATTTCTCACGCCTATCATAGATCGATTTAGCAAAAGAGTGAGAAACATCTTTGTTTTAGCTGTATTGATAATTGAAGAGATACTCATGATAATTTTTGCATGGGATGTTTTTACAAACGGCATCCATGTCTACACGATGGGCGCGCCTAATCCAACTTCTACGGTACCATTGCAGTCTGCAGTTCCAGTGAGAATAGTTCTAGAAGTTGATGGAATGAGTGCTTTCATGGGATTGATAAGTACAACCGTTTCGCTCGCTGCGGGATTTTATTCAATTGCTTTCGTGAGAAAGGAAACGGGGCAGGGAAAATTTTACACCTTGCTTTTGCTCATGCTGGTTGGCATGCTCGGTATGGAGTTCACCGGCGATATGTTCAATCTTTTTGTCTTCTTTGAGATTCTCTCAATAGCATCGGCAGCTCTTGTAGCATATCGCTCTTATTACGGTGATGCGGTAGAGGGTGCTTTCAAGTACCTGATCATCTCTTCAATTGCAGGATCGATAGTCCTCTTTGCCATAGCCATTCTTTATGGACAGTACGGCGTGCTGAACATAGCTGCCCTCGCAAAAGCCATGAAGTCTACTACTCTTGATATGATAGCACTTGTTTTGCTTATCTCGGCATTTGCCATGAAATGTGGCTCTGTACCAATGCATTTCTGGATTCCCGATAGCTATACGGTCGCTCCCGCTTCGATAACCGCAATGCTCGTTGTTGCAAGCCAGGCGAGTTTGTATGCCCTATTCAGGATATGCTTCTCACTTTACGGAAACACCTCATATGTGGCAACATCTGGTGCAATCTTAATTCTTTTTGGACTTCTTTCGATGTTTATTGGAGTAACCATGGCTATACCTCAGAAGGATATCAAACGCTTGATGTCATACCATGCAATCAGCCAGACGGGATACATGCTCCTCGGCGTCGGCGCAGGGCTTTATCTCCTTGGAAACCCGGATTTCAGCACCCATGGAATGGCTGCGATGGAGGGAGGCATATTTCACATCTTCAACCATGCTCTCTACAAAGGTCTTCTTTTCCTCACCGCGGGTGCAATATTCTACAAGACCAAAACGCGCAATCTGAATGAGATAAGGGGCTTAGCGCATTCCATGAAGTTCACGACGATCTTCTTTTTGATAGGTGCATTCTCGATCGCCGGCTTGCCTCCATTCAATGGATTTGCCTCAAAATTACTCATTTATGAGTCTGTTTATCATGTCAATCCAATCCTGTCTATAATTGCGATGCTCGTCTCAATATTAACGCTCGCATCTTTCATGAAGGTATTCCATTCGGCATTCATGGGTCCACCCATGAAGGATGTTGAGAGGGGAGATGTGCCGAAGAGCATGTTATTCGGGATGATGGTTCTAACGGCGGGTATAATCCTGTTCAGCATAATTCCCGGGTGGGTTGTTGGTCATATCGTCCATCCGGCTGCTCAATCTCTCGCAAATCAGTCAGCATATATACGGGCGGTGATGGGTGATTAGGATGTTGCGCACACCTGGTGGATATTGGGATCCTCTGATATGGTTGCTGGTATTTGTAGTTGCAATCCTCATAGTATATATAATACGCGCATTTGGGAGATCAGACTATAAGGGGGGAGAGCAAACCAAGCCCTTCCTCTCCGGTATGGATGTTCCCGATGAGGACGCCCTCCACATCAGGGCGGGAAACATATACTGGGGATTTATGCGGGCTTTGGAGGGATACTACGATGTTCTGAGGAAGTATCATACCGGGATAGTAAATGACTATGTTGCGTGGTTTGTGGGCGTATCTGTGATTCTGCTCGTGATCTTTTTCATCGTGGGGGTGATCTGATACAGATGGCAAGGGGGTTGATCAGTTGATAGAGGTGATAGATCAGTTATTCAAAGCCGTGTTTGGAGAGATAGTAATAGGGGTTTTCGCAATCATTATCGCTCTACTTTATAAGGGTATTGATAGAAAGATAGCCGCCCGTATGCAGTCCAGGGTCGGACCGCCTGTGAGACAACCATTCAGAGATGTGATAAAGCTTTTCCTCAAAGAGAACGTTGTGCCGAGACATGCCACGAAGTGGCTATTCAATTTATCCCCCGTAATTGCACTTGCATCTTCTATGACTATTCTGTTATACCTGCCAATGGGGAGTTTTGGACCCATACTTTCTACAGAAGGTGATCTTATACTTATTCTATATCTTTTGATCATACCATCCCTTGCCATGGTACTGGGTGGATTTGCATCAGGTTCACCTTACGCTACAGTCGGTGCACAGAGGGAGATGGTCCTGATGATGTCTCTGGAATTCCCCCTCGCCGTTGTTATCGTATCTCTGGCATGGAGACTGAAAGAAGTGGGGGTTTCAAACCCATTTTCACTCGTATCAATATCCTCAAATCCGATATGGAACAACGTCGGGGTTGTTGGTATAGTGGGATGTTCGATATTGCTATTGGTCCTTCTCCTGATAACACCTGGAGAGCTATCAAAGATACCGTTTGATGTGCCGGAGGCGGAGACGGAGATAGCGGGAGGTCTGCTTGCGGAATACTCTGGCAGAAATCTGGCCATGTTCTATCTCACCGATGCGGTGAAGACCGTAGTGGTGGCATCACTTATCGTGACTCTCTTCTTCCCCTACAATCTCTCGCCTTTCCTTTCGTTTTCCGGAATAACAGCTTACATCGTTGATTTCCTGTTCTATCTGTTCAAACTATTCCTTGTGATACTTTTTGCCGTCACCATGGTGAGGGTTGGCGTGGCGAGACTCAAGATAGACCAGGTAACAGCTGTGTACTGGATTAACTTAACATTGCTTGCGCTGATCGGACTGGTTCTCCTGATGTTCGACAAAATCCTGGTCATGAAAGGAATCTCGATTTTTTGAAAATGCCTGAAAATGGTACCATCGACATCTGTCCAGAGAATAACAATCGCACTTCATTCTTTCCTTTGTTTGAGATGATGTCAGGTGAGGAATGGGTGCAATTGTTAAAATATTTGTTGGAGAAAAAATCATCATTATGAGGTGCTGTGAGACATTTGTTGATATTTATCCCAAAGGATAAAAAACAACTCATCCATGGTATGATCTTGGAACACCATCGACCGATACACATATATAAGGCATGAATCTATTTATATCTGTTCGGTGATATGAGAATGAGCCGGGGTGGATTTGTTTTTGTGGTTGTGGCGCTACTGCTCTGCGCAATATGGGTGGATGAACAAACCCTATGTATAGTTGGATTTCCATTAAGTGGAACAGATGAAAACGATGCATCACAGGGTGATGATGCAACGAATGAGGTATGGAACCTGGGGTATGTCAGGGTTATTCATTTCTGGACATTCGTGAGACGCATGGATTCTTTTCACCGAAACGAAACAACAAAGACGTGGGTAACCGATAGAAGTGCAGGAAGTGTAGAAGTAGATGCAGTTGTTAAGTGTAAAGTTGTGGAATTTCCACACATAACACTTTCTCCTTTGCCAATGCCGGTGGTTCTCCATTGGCATCTCCACTCCACCAACGGTAGGGGAAGCGGTTTTTGCATATTCTGGCCACCTTTCGAAGATTGGTTCACTTACAACTGCCACCCATATCCCATCTCCATCCCGGGTAAAGTTAGAGTACATCTGCCAGAGAATTTCACTGGGAATAGCATGAACCTGACATTCAGAGGCAGGGTTTGGGCAAACCTACATTCTCGCCCAATGGGAACATTTACCTTGCACATAATAGTGAAAAATGACACCGGCAATGAATCGAATGGTAACAGCAATTCCAATTCGGAGTATAACTGGTACCGGGAGAAAGGTGTTGCCTACTATGCAAAACCATCCTACAATATTGTCGCAACATCCTTCACCGATGAAAATGGCATAACAACAGCTAAATTGAACATAGCCAATTATCTTAGAAACATGGGAGATGATGAAATCATATACACCTATGGTGCTGACACAGGTGATTACAGAGTGGATATCGATGGATAGAGAAGTGATAACATGAACAACAGAGTATTATTTCCTTTCTTTATCATTTTTCTTTTGATATCTCCAGTGATATATCCAGCCATATCTGAAGGAGTTTATATGGAAAAGACGGTGAAAGAGAACGATGCTGAGGAGACAGAAAAGTTGGTTCATCATATCATAGTATTCCCATATTCACAACCAATACCTCTGCAGATAATAAACCTCCTTTATATACATGGTGTGCAGTTCGGTACCGCTGATTTCTACGATATCACGGATGATGAACCGATAACCGTGCATGTTAACTATTCGGTGATATGGCAGGATAACCACGCAGTACTCCTCAGTCGTTCCGAGAAGCATAGAATATCTACACACTATGCCTTTGCAATTGCACCAGATGCATTTGTCAGAGATATAAACAAAAAAATAAAAACACCGGTGGGTTTTTACACCCTCAGAATAGAACTATATGTTGAGGAAGATAATTCGAGTAAAGTTGTGGAAATACCTGGAGTGATGTTTTATTATATATGCATGCTATCAACCGGTCCATCTCTGCTCACCTATCTGAAGGTCGTTCTGAGCTATATACCATGGGTAAAGGAGTATCTGCACGATTTCATATACAGTAATGTCTGGGATCCATGACGTCAATATCCTGACATAGCATTTCCATGATTTGCAACTTTTTGACCTAAACGTGGATCAATATACCCTACAAGGGTGCACTTACTTTTGTTTGAGTATATAAAGATGCCATGGTTGATGTATCATTTAACAACGAAATAGAAAACCTCATTGCAGCATCACGAGATAAAACTCGTGATATCTGAGTTGACAGCGCCTGAAACCAACCAAAATCATTAAATCTCGGTAGCCGCTTTTATCGATGGATGATGAGCGAACCCTCGCTGAGCGTACAGCAATGATGAGGATCTTGAGTTCTGACATCTGAGAGGGGGTAGGATGGGTAAAATAAAGAAAATAGAGAAGAGAGACGGGAGAATAGTTGATTTCGACCAGGAAAAAATAACAAACGCAATCTTTAAAGCGGCGCAGGCGGTGGGGGGCAGGGACAGAGAGAGAGCAAAATATCTATCGGACCAGGTAGTTAAGGAACTTGAGAAAAAATATGGAGAAAAGAGAATACCCACCGTCGAGGAAATCCAGGACATAGTTGAAAAGATACTGATAGAGCACGGTCATGCGAGAACCGCAAAGGCTTATATTCTCTACAGGCAGAAGAAAGCGGAGATAAGGGAAGAGAAGAAAAAAATCCTGAATAAAGAAAGTTTGGACGAGATAGACAAAAAGTTCAGTATAAATGCTCTCAGGGTACTTGCGTATCGCTATTTAATAAGGGATGAGGAAGGAAATATTATAGAATCTCCAAAAGAACTTTTCCAGAGGGTTGCGATCACCATTGTTCTACCCGAAATCCTGTACGATGAGAGGATTTACAGTAAAGATGGAGGTTACAAGCCACCTATAGCTTTGTCATCTTATCTCAGCAATCTCGATGCTCTCGATAGAAAGATAAGCATAGGTAAATACAAACTCACAAAATGGCATCTGGAGAGGTTCATCTCTGCCTATGAAGAACTCGCAAACGAGGGGAAGATGAAGGTGAGCTTCGATGAACTCATGGCGATGTTGAAAAGTGGGGCTTTTGACAGGTATGAACAACTCGCAGACAAATACTTCGACCTGATGGTAAACCAGATTTTCTTACCAAACACACCAACTCTGGTCAATGCCGGAAGAAGGCTGGGGATGTTATCTGCATGCTTTACTCTCGACATAGAGGACAGCATAGAATCCATAATGGAAACGGCAAAGGAGGTTGCCCTCATCCAGAAGGCCGGCGGCGGCACGGGAATAAATTTCTCCAATATAAGACCGGAAGGGGATCTGGTAAAATCTACCATGGGAAAGGCATCCGGGCCGGTTTCATTCATGAAAATCATAGATGTCGTATCGGATGTCGTTAAACAGGGGGGTGTGAGAAGAGGGGCAAACATGGGTATTCTGGAGATATGGCATCCCGACATAGAAAAGTTCATTTCGGCAAAGGAGAGAGAGGGTATCTTGGAGAATTTCAACATATCCGTTGGCATATGGGATGACTTCTGGGAGTATCTTGCCAACAATGCGAATTATCCCCTGATCAATCCAAGAACCAGAAAGGTGTGGAAGGAAGTTAATGCAAACACCCTGTTTCATTCAATAGCGTACCATGCTTGGTTATCCGCTGACCCAGGAGTTCTGTTCTTTGACAATATAAACAGAAGAAACATTCTGATGAATGCGAGAGGTGGCCCTATAAGAGTGACAAACCCGTGTGGAGAGGAGCCACTGTATCCATACGAATCCTGCAATCTTGCAAGCATAAATGTTGCAAAATTTGTCAAGAAGGAAGGAGGGGGAGAGGAGTTTGACTGGGAATTTTTCAGAGAAGTTATACATCTCGCCACAAGAGCACTTGACAATCTGATAACGATAAACAACTATCCCGTAAAAGCCATTGATAGGGCAACCAAGGAAACAAGGAGGATAGGTCTCGGAATAATGGGACTCGCCGACCTTCTGTTCAAACTGGGCATAAGATACAATTCTGAAGAGGGTTTTGATTTCATGAGGAAGCTGGCGGAATTCCTGACATACAATGCATATGAGGAATCTGTGAAACTCGCTCGTGAGAGGGGAGAGTTTCCGCTGTTCAGAGAAACCGACTATCCGGAAGGAAAACTTCCTATAGAAATCTACTACCGGAGAGAACTCTGGAGCCAGGACTGGGATAAACTCGTTACGAAGATAAGGAAATACGGTCTCAGAAATGCGATGGTCACCACGATGGCACCCACGGGTTCGATATCAATGATAGCGGATACAAGCAACGGAATAGAGCCAATATTCGCCCTCGTTTACGAAAAGAAGGTAACTGCCGGAACGTTCTTCTATGTTGATCCCGTTTTTGAGGAAAAACTCAAGGAAAGAGGTCTGTACAGTGAAGAATTGCTTAAGAAGATAGCCGAGAACCACGGTAGCATACAGGGTCTGAACGAAATCCCGAAAAGTTTGAGGGAGGTTTTTGTGACATCCTATGATATCCACTGGCTTGACCATCTCGTGGCTCAATCCGTTCTGCAGATGGCCACGACCGATTCGATCTCCAAGACGATTAACATGCCCAACGATGTTAGTGTTGAAGATGTGAAGCAGGCTTATCTAATCGCTCACGCTCTCGGATGCAAGGGAGTCACGATATACAGGGATGGTTCAAAGAGCAAACAGGTTCTGACAGTACCCTCGAGCAGGGAAGCGAAATACAGAGCAAAACCCTCAAAGTATGCGATAAAACTGTTGAGAGAAATCCTGGACAAGAACAAATGGATGAAGAGATACATAAAAATCAGGGAGGAGGGTAAGGATATCGAGGTCAAGCCTCCGGTGATTTCAGCAGAAGAAGGGGTGGAGAGAGAAAAAATCCCGAAGAGAAGCGAGAAGGTGGAGAGATGTCCGATCTGTGGAAGCATATATCTCATCCATGAGGGAAACTGCGTGGTTTGTAAGGAATGTGGGTGGAATGAGTGCATCGTTGCATAAAGATGAGAAGGGAAGGGTCATGGTTTTCACCGGCGAGGGTCAGGGTAAAACTACCGCAGCCCTTGGAATGGCGCTCAGAAGCGTGGCTCATGGTAAAAGAGTTGTCATTATCCAGTTTATGAAGGGATGGGAAAATACGGGAGAATACATGATAAGGAAGATTCTACCCAACTACGAGATATACCAGTTCGGGAGAAGAAAATTCGTTAATCTGGAAAAACCCGATGAGGAGGATATGCAGAGAGCCAGGGAAGCCATTTCGTTTGCAAAGAAAAAAATCGAAGAAAAACCATTCCTCATGATACTGGATGAGGTGAACATAGCCGTTCATACCGGTTTAATAGAAGTTGATGATGTTGTGGATTTAATAAAAAATAAACCAGAAGAAACCAACCTCATCCTCACCGGAAGATACGCAAATGAAAAAGTTATAGAACTGGCAGATATTGTCACCGAAATGAAAGAGATCAAAAGAACCGAAATAGTGAGCGTAGAGGGCATAGAGTATTGAGGTGTTATTGTGAACAAAAACTATGAACTTGCAATCATAGGGGCGGGCGCCGCGGGATGCACCGCGGCAATCTATGCTGGCAGGTCGGGAGTTAAAACCGTGGTTTTCGACAGAGGTTCTGGTGGAGGTTTGATGTTTACGGCACCAAAGATAGAAAATTACCCGGGATTTAAGGAGATAACGGGAATGGAGCTGGCAACCAGATTCGTTGAGCATGCCAGACGGTATGCGGATATTCATCTGGGCGAGGAAGTTAAGAACATCACAAAAACAAATGATGCTTTTCTGATAGAGACCGATAAAGATATCTATGAAATCAAGGCAGTTATACTTTCTACGGGCAGTAACCCCCGAAAATTGGGTGTTGATGGAGAGGAAAAACTGGCGGGAAAGGGAGTAAGCTACTGTGCAACCTGTGATGGTTTCTTCTTCAGAGGGAAAAAGGTTGCCGTCGTTGGCGGAGGAAACACCGCTCTTCTCGATGCCATCTATCTCAAACAAATCGGCTGCAAGGAAGTCTATCTCATACACAGGAGGGATGCATTGAGGGGAGAAAAAGCTCTCCAGATAGAGGCTGAGGAAAAAGGAATAAAAATCCTTTTGAGCAGAAAGGTCAAGAAGATAGAGGGCAGAGAGAATCTCGAGAGTATAGTTATGGAAAATATTGACGATGGCAAAGAAGAAACTCTTGATATCGATGGAGTATTCATAGCAGTCGGAGAAGAACCGGAAAACAAACTGGCAAAGATGCTGAATCTGGATATGGATGAAGAGGGATATGTCAAGGTTGATAGGTTTCAGAGAACCAGTGTGAGAGGAGTATATGCGGCTGGAGATATAACAGGTGGCATCAGACAGGTTATAACATCTGCTGCCGAAGGCGCAATAGCGGCGCTGACATCCCTCGAGGTGCTCGGGAAGAAGTATCCGTACTGATATTATATACGGGTTATCTCCTCATACATCTCTCGCAGAGCATCTCTGTAATCGAGTTTGCCCTCCTCTATTTCGTCTATCTTTCTGTAAAGCACGCGCGTCCTATCTTCGGAAACAAAATCGCGGTATCTGCTGTTTAGATAGTGATTTACTCTCTTGCCGAGGGATGTCGAAAACAGAAGCCTGTTCCTCTCATAAATGTACTTCCTTTCGAACAGTTTTTCCAGGATGGTGGCATAGGTCGAGGGTCTTCCCAGACCTCTCTCCTTCATCAATCTAACAACATCCGCCTGAGTGTAGGGATACCCCTCTGGAACAAATCTCGTTTCAACCCTTGTTCTGTACTTCCCGACGGGTATCTCTCTCTTGAGGTGTACGTTTCGATATAGGTCAAACGCCCTGCCGCTTGCGGCAACTATTCTTTCATCCTCGATCTCTCTTCCATCTATCTTTATGAGATAACTCTTAACCCTGACGGTGAAATCTCTGCACTGACTTGCCATGAACCTTTTGAAAATCAAATCGTACAGTGCCAGATGTTTCTTTGTTATATTTTCTGGAGATATCACCCGCTCGTAAATCATTCTCTGCAGCATATATCTATCCCATGCCCTGGTTGGTCTTATGCACTCGTGAGCTCCCTCATCTGCGCCGGTGCCCCATCGTCTGCCTTGAAAATCATCGCCCAGATACTCTCTGGCAATCCTGAGACCAACATCACTCACTCTATTTGAATCTGTTCTGTGGTATGTTATGAGACCATTCTCGAAGAGGTCCTGTGCCAGTTTCATGGTTTCGCCGGATGAGAGTTTGAGGATTCTGCTGGCATCTCTGAGGAGTTCATCCGTTGTGTGTGGTGGAAGAGGGGATCTCAACTCTTCTCTATCAGAGGAAAGGATAACCTCCACATCCACCTCTTTATCAAAATCTCCCTCAACCTCTATATCCAGTTCGGGCAGGATATTGACCTTTCTTCTCTTCCTGTATTTGTTCTCCTGTTCGATAATCCAGCCCAGAACGGGCGTCTGCACCCTGCCGGCGGAGAGATTCGTTTTGTTGAATTTTTCCCATAACTTATGTGATAGAGTAAAGCCGATCCATCTATCCTCAATCCTTCTCACGATCTGGGCTTTGACCCTGTTCAGGTCTATATCCCTGAGGTTCTGAAGAGCCTCTCTTATGGCTCTTGCGGTAACCTCGTGAAATTCCGCTCTTTTCACTTCGGCCAGTGGGGAAACGAAATTATGAATATCCCATGCTATCTTCTCCCCCTCAGCATCGGGGTCTGTCCCGATTATCACCAATCCCGCCTGCGATGCCAGTTTTCTGATATCTTCTATCCTGTCCTTAGAGTCAAGAATATCATTGCTTCCACATTTCGGGCAGGCGCCCTCTGATGTGTACTGATAGTTGCATTTTTTACATCTCTTGATGGAAGAATAGATCGGCACAAAATCCTCTCCAATCTCCACGCCGTAAAAGCCTCTATCCGTGGAGAGGTCAACAACGTGACCAAGACATGCTGTCACGATGAGAATGAACTTTTCTGTGGGGATTTCATATGCAATTATACTCCCATATATCTTCACGCTGGGCTTTCCAAAGAATCTCGATATGAGCCGGGCTTTTGTCGGGCTTTCAACTATAAACAGGGCGGGTCTTATTAGATCAATACTTTCAACCTTTCTGCTCCTGCTTTCCTCGATCTCTCTCCTTAAACTTTCAAAATCGACATCTTTGAGATTTTTTATCTCGATGTCATAGTACGATGCCCTTTCCCTGAATGCCCGGATGACTTTTTCGTTATTTTCAAATATAAAGGAAGCACCTTTCGTTAGACCTCTCACGGTTAATCTCGAAGCCCTGCCGGAACCCTGAATATACGTTCTCACATCCGGGAAGATTATGTGCTTTCCCTCAATAACAAAATCCCTGCTAACATCCTCTTTATAAATCTCTCTTATCAGCTCTTTAAGTTCCTGTATTTTATCCGGATAATTTTCCAGTTTTGGTAGAATTGGAAGATAATCTCTTATCCTCTCATCATCCTTTGCTGAAAGTGCCAGTATTCTGAGCAGAGAGGGCGATATTCTATCGTAATCCGTTCTTATAACGGGTACACCGATGAAAATCACGTATCTTATCTTTTCCGGCAAATCCAGACCCCTCACAAGAGTACCATAGTGTGATGCCGTACCTATCAGAAAGTCAACCTCGCCATTTTCAAACTTCTCATATTCGTTCTTTTTCTTCGATATGGATATCCCTATCCTGAAGTGCTTTTTTAACTCTTCATAGTACTTTTCAGCTTCTTCGGAAGACCTTGCATATATGATGCCTCCCTTCCCCATGGTTCTCATGACCTCTCTTATTGCATTTACATCTTCTCTGCCCACGAATATGTCTTCTATATTTCTTATGGAGAAGAAAGAAGAGCCAACGTCGAAATCCAGCAACTCTCTGAAGAGGATGGTTGCCCTTCCCTTCTTTGCCGTTGCGGTCGAGACCATCAGCACGCCTTTTCTCTCTCCCTTCCATTCCTTTCCCACTTTTCTGAAACCCAATAGAGAAAGAATCCTGTCCACATTTCTCGATGCCTTCAGTATGGCATCGACATCATCAACGAAGATGAAATCAAAAACAAAGTCCTTCAGCATATCAAAATTTCTGGATAGAAACTGTGTCGTTGTTACCAGTATCTCAAATTTCCCTTCTTTCACGATGCTCTCAAACTTTTCCCTCTCCTTTTTTCCCAACTTCCCATGATAGAATGCTATTCTGACATCACCGTCATCATTTATCCCGATACTCTTTCCCATTTTTTCGCAGAACCTTTCCAGATTCTCTTTGCACTGCTTTGCAAGAATCGTCGTTGGAACCAGTATGTAACTTCTTTTTCCTTTCAGAGAAAAGAAAAGAGAGACCACCAGCCCAAAAACCGTCTTACCTATGCCGGTGGGCGCAACCGCAGCAAAACTTTCCCCCCTG
This sequence comes from uncultured Thermoplasmatales archaeon, assembly GCA_964432835.1. Taxonomy (GTDB): domain Archaea; phylum Thermoplasmatota; class E2; order DHVEG-1; family B18-G2; genus B18-G2. The sequence continues at coordinate 26,546 of CAYSPA010000001.1, forward strand.
GATATCCTCCTTATCCAGAACCTCTGAATCTCTCTCGGCTTCCCTATTACATCCCTGAATAGATTTTCTATTTCATCTTCTATCTTGTTATGGTAAACCGATGGCAGAGGTTTTCCCTTGATCAAACACTTTCCCGCATCTATATCCCTGTCTCTCAAATCGCTGCCACACACTGGACAGAGATTCTCGTAGACCGCCGGAAGCATGATTAACCGATAACCTCTTTTATCTTTCTTAAAACTTCTGCCGGACTGTTCACTGGAAACTCCATCTTCTCGATAATTTCCTCAAAGGGTTTGCCCTTTATCATCACGCCTTTCAATCTTTCCATGAGCTGTTCTCTGTCGAGCGGAAAGTCAGCGCCTCTCAATCTCGTCAGAACCTTTATCGCCCAGTCCACACCGAGAACCTCTAATTCATTCTGTTTCATCGTTATTCTCCCTTCCTTCTTCACCCTCTCGTAAGCGAGTTTTGCTATGCCTCCAGCCTTGTGCTCATCCACCTTTTCGACCTCACCCTTTATGTATCTCTCAACCTCCTCCGCATCCGCTCTGAGTATGTTCTGTACGGTTTGCGGAGTCAATCCGAGGTCAAATGCTATTTCCTTGTGCGTTTTCATCAGTTCTTCCTTCATAACCACAGCATATGCCGCCTCCGCCAGGCTTGGTAGCCAAGTGAGATTTCTGTACTCTATGAGTTTTCTGAGTCCACCCAGTATGTTTATGGATTCGTAAAACACCTGCTCCGCCAAAGCATCAATATCTATATCCTTCACCGGGGCGTTTATAACCTCCATCTCACATCACCTCCTTCCTCCTTATAAACTCCTCAAGTGGGGAGATTATGTTTATGGTTCCACCTTCGGTGATCTCAAAAACCCATGTTCTCGTATCATGACCCGTGAGTCTGCATCCATCTATTCTTATGGTTCTCAGAACACTTCCCAGAGGCAATTTGAACGTCGTTATATCCCATCTGGTCTCTATGAGTTTCTTATCCATGACGATGCTTCCATCCACTATATGTGCTACCGCCAGACCTCCGGCTGCTTCTGCTGTCTCTGCGCCCTGTGCAGATCTTTTCTGAGAAACAAACAGAGCGGTCTGCTTCCATTTCTTCAGGAAGTTGAAGAACTGCCTCACTATCTGGCGCGCCATCATCTCCTTGTGCTCGTATAAGCCAGTTATACTGTCTATTATGACGTTCGTTGTTTTCTTCTCTCTTATGGCGTATGCCATCGTATCCATGAGCGCCCTCGGGTCTTCTCTCAACTCGGGATTCTCGGATGCATCTATGACAACGATGTTTTTCGATATTCTGTCAAAGTCCATCCCCAGATACGCTGATTTTGCCTTGAGAGATGTGTAAAGGAAGTTTGCTGGAGATTCAACCGTTATGAATAACACTTTATAACCCTCATTGGCCTGATAGAGAGCAAACTGCTCCGCAAGCAAACTTTTTCCGCTATCTGGAACGCCTGTAAGATTGATGATTGATAGATGGGGTATTCCTCCAAGTGGTTTCTTTACAGGTTTGTCTCCCTCAATTTCCACCTTCCAGAACATCTCATCAAGTTTTGTTCCGGTTGGTATTCCGAACAGTTTTGGTGCCCTTTCCTTCAGTTCGCTGAGTTCATAGTATACTCTCTCCTCGCTGCCCTGCACCTTACCACCTCCCTAAAATTATCTAATGAAATATGTTAGAGGTTATTTAAATAGTTTTCCATCGAGGTACAGGGAGACGTTTGCATCATTATCCACACACAACCGGGTTGAATCAATATCGGTTTAACGTTGTCTCCAGTCAACAGGACAAAACTATTTTATATTTCTTCACTATCCGATGGAAGATGAAGGTCCTTGATTACATAATGGAAGAGCTGGAGAAATATCCTCTGCATTTTTCACTCATAGATCCAGATAAACAACCACCTGAAGATGCTGGAGAAATGGCAGAGATTGCGGAGAGAGTAGGGAGCACAGCCATCATGGTGGGTGGTTCAACGGTATCTGATGAGAAACTGGTTGACGATACCGTCAAGGAGATAAAATCAGCATCGTCACTTCCTGTAATTCTATTTCCAAGCAGCGCAAACTCCCTGAGCAGGTATGCGGATGCCATTTTCTTCATGTCTCTACTGAACTCTAAAAATCCGAGGTACATAATCGGAGAGCAGATGAAAGGCGCCATGACCATCAAAAAACTCGGGATAGAACCAATATCTATGGGATATATAGTTGTGGAGCCAGGCATGAAAGTTGGAGAGGTCGGTGAGGTTGAGCTGATAAAGAGAAACGATTTTATCACGGCAGCAGGGTATGCGCTCGCCGCCCAGTATCTGGGAATGAAATTTGTCTATCTCGAAGCAGGCTCTGGGGCGAATGAACCCGTTCCAAGCGAAATGATAGTTTTTGTCAAGAAGAATATAGAGATTCCCCTGATAGTGGGTGGTGGTATAAGAGATCCATCAACTGCGAGAGAGAAAGTCATGGCTGGCGCAGATATAATAGTGACGGGTACAGCTCTCGAGGAGCTGTTCTTTGAGAGGAAACTGTCAAGTATAGTCAAAACAATAAAGGAATGCAAAAGAGTATGAGAATAGTAGTCGGCATAAGTGGCGCATCCGGAGCTATATATGCTGTGAGGCTTCTGGAAGAACTCAGTAAGAGAAGTATTGACACAATTCTTCTGGTCTCCGAAACCGGAGAGAAAATTCTGGAAGATGAGACGGGAATAAAGAAAGAGGATCTCCGTAAACTCGTGAATGCAATGTATGATAATGATGATTTTTTCTCACCCCTCGCCAGCGGTACATTCGGGGTAGATGGAATGGTTATCGTGCCATGCAGCGTTAAAACCCTATCTGCGGTGGCAAATGGATACGCCGATACACTGATGGCAAGATCGGCCATAAACTGCCTCAAGGAAGGAAGAAAACTTATACTGGTATTGAGAGAAACACCCCTTGATTTGATAACCATAAAGAACATGCTTGCCGCAAGGGAGGCGGGAGCAGTTATACTGCCTGCTATGCCCGCATTTTACCATAAACCTTCCACCATAGACGATATGGTGAATTTCGTGGTTGGAAAGATACTTGACCAGTTAAATATCGAGCACGAGCTTTTCCCGAGGTGGGAAGGAAGAAAAAGATGATTTTTCACTCCTTGCACATCTCGATAAAGTTCTCAAAAATCTGTGCCCCGTACTCGGTGTGTTCCACCTCGGGATGAAACTGCAAACCAACAATAGCTCTCTCTTTATGCGCCATGGCTTCCACTCTGCAACTTTCTGAGTGCGCGAGTATTACAAAATCCCGTGGAACGACGGTAACTTCATCGTTGTGAGACGCCCATGCTATGCTCCTTTCCGGTATTCCTTTGAAAATCGGATGCTCCGCATCGATAATTATCTCGACCTTCCCAAACTCGGGAACCTCGGCAGGCTGAACTTCACCTCCAAAGTGTCTTGCTATGAACTGATGACCTGCACATATTCCGAGTACAGGAAAATCCGCCCTATCGAGATACTCGGCACATCTGCCCAGCTCTTCCTTCAGACCTATCCTGGGCGCTCCTCCAGATAATACTAGTCCATCAACTCCCTCTTCAACCAGTTTTTCAAAGGGTGTATTGTTCGGAAAGATGCGAGCATCCACGCCAAGATATTTCAACACGCGCCATTCCCTGTGCGTCCACTGTCCACCATTATCTATAACAAATACCCTGGTCACCATACTACTCCCACTCTATCGTTGCAGGGGGCTTGTTTGTTATGTCATAAACAACTCTCGTCACTTTATCTCCCATCTCATTAGATATTCTGGTGGCAATCCTGTCCAGCACATCGTAAGGAACTCTGCTGAAGGAACCGCTCATCGCATCGACGCTATCTATCGCCCTGACCGCTATCGTGTATCCATAGGCTCTCTTGTCTCCATGCACACCAACGGTCTTTACAGGTATCAGAACGGCGAAGTACTGCCATGGTCTCTTTATCTTCCCACTCTCACTGGCTTTTTCTATCTCTTCTTCCACAATTGAGCATGCTTCCCTGACTATCTCAACCCTCTCTCTGGTGACTTCCCCCACGACCCTGATGGCCAACCCCGGTCCCGGAAAAGGTTGTCTTTCGGAAATTGGCAGGTTCAGATATCGGGCAACCTTTCTGACCTCGTCTTTATAGAGATCTCTCAAAGGCTCGACTATTTTGAGTTTTACGTTTTCTGGAAGACCGCCGACATTGTGATGACTCTTAATGGTCTCTCTTAATTCATCTCCCGACTCTATCCAGTCGGGTGCTATCGTCCCCTGTATCAGATACTCTATGCCATGTCGCTCTGCAAATTCCTCAAAAATTCTTATGAACAACTCTCCGATGATCTTTCTCTTCTCTTCAGGGTCAACAACTCCCTTCAAGGCTTCAAAAAATCTGTCGCTCTCATCGAGATAGTACAGTTTTATACCCAGTTGCTCAAACAGTTTTTTAACCTCTTCACTTTCACCCTTCCTCAGAAGGCCGGTGTTTACATGAAGTGCATACAGATCATCTCCCAGCGCTCTATTCGCCAGAACGGCACACACCGTTGAATCTACACCTCCAGAGCACGCGATGAGAGCCTTTCCTTTGATCTGTTCTTTCAAATCTTTCACAGCCTCATCGACAAATCTGTCAGGATCGAACATCGACTTCACCTATGGCTTTTCTTCTCATCTCTTCCCTGTATTCTTTCAATTTATCTTCGAGTTCCCCATATTTCAGGGATAGTATCTCCACGGCAAGTAGAGCGGCATTTTCTCCTCTATCCAGGCCAACCGCCGCAACCGGTATGCCCGGCGGCATCTGCACTATCGATAATATAGCATCAAGATTCACCTTGCCACTCACCGGAACCCCAATAACTGGCTTTGTGGTGTGAGCCGCGATAGCTCCGGGGAGAGCGGCAGACAATCCGGCTATTCCTATGAACACATCTGCATCGCTCTTTTCAACTATCTCTTTAAGCCTGTCCGGTGTTCTGTGAGCGGATGCGACATCTACCCTGTAATCCACTCCGAATTTCTCGAGCATCTCCACGGCTTTATCCGCGACCTTTTGATCCGATTTGGAACCCATTATGAGATGCACCTTCATCAAGTGAGGTATAGTACATCAGTTTATTAATTATTATCTAAAAATGCACACAAAATCTTTCGTACGGAGCTTCGAAAGATTTCACTCGGTGGACTTTCTCGATGCCGTCTCCTCCTGCCGATTCACCCTGAGATACCTATTTACTATCTTTATGGCGCACAATTTTCCGCACATTGTACATGTTGATGGGTCTTCAAGAGGTGGCCTCCTTGACCTGTATTCCTTGGCTTTCTCAGGGTCTATAGCCAGTTCAAACATCCTTTTCCAGTCCAGTCTGTCTCTCGCTCTGCTGAATTCATCATCTATATCTTTATCTATTCCTCTCGCAAGATCTGCAGCATGAGCGGCGATTCTGGCAGTTATCACACCTTCCTTGACATCATTCACATCTGGCAGAGACAGGTGCTCTGCGGGTGTAACGTAGCAGAGAAAATCAGCTCCATAGTATCCCGCGATCGCCCCTCCTATTGCACCTACCACGTGATCATATCCGGGTGCAATATCTGTAACAAGGGGTCCGAGCACGAAATAAGGCGCATCATTGGTTACGGTCTTCATCACCCTGATGTTTGCTTCGATGTGATTCAGGGGCATGTGACCGGGTCCTTCTACCATTGTTTGAACACCCTTTTCCCTTGCTCTCTCCACCAGTTCTCCGATTATAAGGAGTTCCTGAAACTTGGCTCTATCGTTGGAGTCTGCCGTCGCTCCGGACCTCATCCCATCTCCTAAGCTGAGGGTGAGGTCATACTCCTTAGCTATCTCAAGAAGATAATCAAAATTCTTGTAAAGGGGATTTTCCTCATCGTTATGTATTATCCACGCGGTGTGAAAAGCTCCTCCTCTTGAGACCATAGGTATGATTCTCTCCTGTCTTTTCAATCTCTCCACACTCTCTTTTGTCACCCCAACATGGGCCACGGCAAAATCCACACCCTGTTTCGCCTGATGCTCAAAAACATTTAGCATATCGTCTTCACTCATATCGACTATACTGCCATATTTTTTTATAGCTTCAACCGCGGCCTGATAGATTGGCACGGTACCAAAAGGCACATCAACCACATCGAGAAGAGATCTTCTTATCTTATCTAGGTCTCCACCTGTTGATAAATCCATGACCGCATGGGCTCCATATTTTATCGCTACTTTTGCCTTTTCAATCTCTTCTTCCAGATTACAGTGGTCTCTGGATGTTCCTATATTTGCATTGATTTTTACTCTCAATCCTTTGCCTATGCCAAGGGAACGTGGGGAATGTATCGGGTTGTATGGTATAACTATCTTTCCGGCGGCGACCCTCCGCCTTATGACTTCTACATCGATATACTCTTCCTTTGCAACATCCTTCATCTGCTCCGTAATATGACCAAGTTTTGCTTCTGATATCTGGGTCATCTCAACCCTTTATACAGTAAGGAGTATATATCTTTTTTATAGTTTTGAACTTTTACGGAAGCATCCTGGTTATCCAGACATTTCCCTCTCCATCCAAATCCACGGAAATCCTCTGTTCACCGTCTAGCCATGATATGGAGCCATTGACGGCACATTTTCCTACCTTGAAGCCAACATATGTTGGAAATTTCCACACCTTCTGATAGGTTGATGTAGTCTTTATATCCAGGCTCATGGTGAGATCGATTCTTTCGAGCAGGATATTGTGTGTTTTCTTTGCCGAAAGATAGAATCTTGTTGGAAACTTCGTGAAGAGAAATATTTTCTCCGATGTCTTGGGTTCGAGGTTAAAAACTTTGAACTCCGTGACCGAGTCTCCTCCCGTGGATATTATGAGGGTTCCAAATGGATTTATACTGGCCAATACTTTGGAGGATGGGTAGAATTTACTTATGTAGAGCACCCATCCGTTTGACAATCTAACCTGCATCCAGTCCCAGCCACCTATCAAGAACTTTCTCATGTAGATGGGCGACCAGGAATGCCCATGGAACCCGGTGCCTCCAACGCTGTAAGTTTTTCCGTCTATTGTTACCTGTCCACTGACCTCACATCCAAGTATAACATAGCTTGCAAACTTACTCTTTGACTCGTTGAATAATCTCGTGTTAAATGTCCATATCGGAAGAGCATGGGCAAAGAAATCGAGATCTATAACAACTGTATGCCCCGTATATCCCACATCCCTAGTCTCGGCATGAACATGCCATCTTGGATACTTCCCCTCTGCCCACGAGTTTCTGAATTTCACGTCAACGCCCGGGGTCGTCGCCTTCAGCGTCCCTCTGAAATCATTCTTCATCCCTCCATAAACGTTGCCACCATCATCATAGAGAACAACGGTTAGAAGGTCTGGTTTGAACTGCCCAAATAAATCACCATATGCCATGTGATTGAAACTTACTATAACCCCCCAGCCATCCAATTCAGAACTCTCGTTGAATATGGCGGAGAAGTACCACCACTCTCTGTTCACCAGGATGGATTTGTAGTGACATCCCTCATCTATGGATGTCAGGGTTCTCCTTGAAGGTATGATAAAAGAAGATGGCGGCTCCGGGGGTTTCTGAACAGTGAGATTCTCCTGAGGAATCTGCTTCTCTACGGGTTCCTCCTCTATGACCTCTGGAGGAACGTATCCCGCCCTGTAGAAAAGAACAGAAGCAATCAGGACGGTTATGATCATTATTGCTAAGTCGGATTTCTTCATTTTCATACCCATCATTTAATTACAACTATTTGAATAATTCTCTGAAATTTTTATTTATTAAAGCTTTTGTAACATCCGTTGCCTCCACGGAGAATATAAGGATGTTTGCCAAGGATAGATTCTCGAGATGACCCTCAAGGTACACAAAAGAACAAAGAGCAACTCTCTTCACAGGTCACTAGAATAGATCCGGCTCCATGATGGTTGCATTCATTCTGATGCTTCAGCCGATTCGAGTTTTGACCTCATAGTGATAGATTACTCAAGAGATGGAAGTGAGGAAGGCAGATATTCTCCTGATGAATTTCAGAAGACGAAGGATAAAGGAATCATACCCATAGCATATCTCAGCATAGGCGAAGTGGAGGACCACCGATTCTACTGGAATGAAAGCTGGTACGAGAATCCCCCAGAATGGCTTGGAAGAGAAAACCCGGAGTGGGAAGGTAATTATGCAGTGAAGTACTGGAGCAATGAACAAACCCGTGTTCAGTGTTGATTATGTAGATGATAGCTCTGGATATGCTGGCGAAAATAAACAGAGAATCGATGATTACATAGAACTGTGCCGGAGGCAAGGGTTACATACCGTACGCTGCCCTATCAGATAGAGAACTTGACGAGATAAACCCAATTGAAGACATTCAACCCGGCACTTCGAGCTCGTAACAGAAAACATCAACTATTTAATATGATAGAGAAATTACGATTCGATGACGCCAACAGAAGACCTTGAAAAGCTCATTCCCGAACTGCAGTGGATAGATGACGAAGATTTGAAGGAAAAGGTTATCAGAGTGTGGATAGAAGCTACAAGGAGAGGTGGATGGAATAATGTACAGGAAATTCCTTTTACCCTATCTTTCAAGAACTCGGGAACACTGATCGAGCATACGAGGAGGGTCGCTAAACTGGTCAAAAGTGTGGCTTCACAGAGAGACGAGGAGATCAATATGAACCATCTCATTGCTGGCGCCCTGCTGCACGATATCGGCAAAGCCCTGGAATACGAGAAAGTTGGAAACGAGATAAGGGTAAGCGAATACGGGAAAAAGGTGAGACACCCCATATCCGGAGCAAATCTGGCAAGAGAACTCGGTGTACCAGAGGAGGTTGCTCATATCATAGAGAGTCATTCTCATGAAGGGGACAAAATGAAGAGGAGCAGGGAATCCATCATCGTTCATCACTGCGATTTCATCGATTTTGAGTTGAGGAGGAGAGAGGTTGAAGGAGATTAAAGTTGGCACCGAAAACGAGAGGGATTGTCTTGTAACGGTCAGAGATGGTAAAGGCGTAAATATCAATGCCGAGGCAAAGGTGGAGCTGACCAGAGAAGATATCGTCGATGTCATCGAGGAATGTATAAATCTCTACGATGTTGATAACATAAATGTAACGGTGCGAGAATTTGGCGCCCTCGATTACGTAATAAGAGCGAGAACCTGCTGCGCCCTCTACAAATTCACCGGAAAAAAGGTGAAAGAGGAGGTCTTCACCAGAAAAGAAACAGAAAGAGACAAACTCAGGAGAAGCAGGCTGTATGTTCCCGGAAACAACCCGAGATTGCAGATAAATGCGGGTATATTTGGAAGTGATTGTATCATTCTCGACCTTGAAGATTCCGTACCTCCCGAGCAGAAGGAGGCAGCCAGATTCCTCGTTAAGGAGGCGCTGAAAACCCTCGATTTTGAAGAGACGGAGGTGTGGGTGAGAGTGAACAGAGAGTTTCTCGAGGAGGATATCGAGCAGGTGCTCGTGGGAAATCCACACGGAATATGCCTGCCAAAAAGCGAGTGCGCGGAGGATGTAAAAGAGGTTGAGAGAATCATAGGGAAATACGAAAAGATGTACTCCATAAAGGGTACAAAACTGATGCCAATAATAGAGAGCGCAAGAGGTATATTGAATCTCGAGGAAATCGCGGGAGCAAGTGATAGAATAGTTGCCCTCGCTTTTGGTGCCGAGGATTTCACCAGAGATATCGGAGGAGAGAAGAGCTGGGATACTTTACTGTATGCACGCTCAAAGCTCGTTACAGTTGCAAAATCCTTCGATATACAGGCTCTCGATACAGTTTATAGTAGAATTGATGATATCGAGGGGCTCATGGAAGAAACGAGAAGAATCATAAAGATGGGCTTCGATGGTAAGGGTGCAATCCATCCGGAGCAGATAAGATACATACACGAGTGCTTTACACCCACGGAAGAGGAAATCGAATATGCCAAGAGAGTTATGGAAGCTATAGAGGAAGCTAAAAAGCGAGGCCTTGGTACAATCTCTCTTGACGGTAGGATGATAGACAAACCAATCGTCAAAAGAGCGGAGAGAATATTGAGATTGGGAGGTGTGCTATGATAAACGCTGCCGGTAGAGAAATACCATCAGAGCTTGCGGGAAGAAAACTCAAACCATACAGAGGTCCGTTTTCAACCCGTCCCTCCGGCAGGCGCAAGGCACCGAGGATAAAATTCCATGACCCGAGAAAAAGCAAGGTGCTTAAATCCATAAGAGAGGCGATCAAAAAGGTTGGTCTGAAAGATGGGGATACCATCTCGTTCCATCATCACCTCAGGAACGGAGATCATGTTGTTAACATGGTACTTGATACTATAGCCAGGATGGGGATAAAAGATATTCGCTTGGCTGCCACCGCTCTGTTTCCAATTCATGATAAGGTTATACAGCACATAAAGAACGGGGTTGTTACCAGAATAGAGGGTAGTATGAATGGACCGGTTGGGGCATTTGTATCGGAGGGAGGCAAACTGAAGGAGCCAGCCATCCTGAGGTCTCATGGCGGGAGAGCCAGAGCGGTTGCGAGCGGTGAACTGGATATAGATGTCGCTTTTATTGCTGCACCAATATGCGATGACTATGGTAATTGCAACGGAAGATATGGAAAATCAGCATTCGGTGCGATGGGATACGCTTACACAGATACTGTATATGCAGAACATACCGTTGTTATAACGGATAATATCCAACCTTACCCCGTTACTCCTCCCATAGTCCAGCAGACCTTTGTGGATTATATCGTAAAGGTCGATTCGATAGGCGACCCTTCCGGCATCCAGACGGGAACTCTGAGGATAACCAGAAGTCCTGCCCGTCTCAAGATCGCAAGAGAAGCCATCAATGTCCTTGCGGCAGCTGGAATTCTGAAAAACGGCGTATCCATCCAAGCGGGTGCCGGCGGTATAAGTCTGGCTGCCACAAAGTTCGTACACGAGTACATGAAGAAACATGGTATGGTCGGAAGCTTTGTTATGGGAGGGACAACCAAGTATGTCGTTGATATGCTGAGAGAAGGAACCATGATGAAGATACTCGATGGACAGACGTTTGATCTTGCTGCAATAGAATCCTTGAGAACCAACCCGATGCACGTTGAGATAAATAACACATTCTATGCCGATATCCATTCTGGCGGATGCGCCGTAGACAAGCTCGATGCGGCTTTTCTCGGTGGAACAGAGATAGATATCAACTTCAACGTGAATGTGAACACTCACTCGGACGGAAAACTTCTGCACGGTATAGGGGGTCATCAAGACGTTGCGGCTGGGGCAGGGGTAACGATTTTGCTCATGCCCACAGTCAGGGGAAGGATACCCACGATAAGAAAAGAAGTTACAACCGTAACCACGCCGGGAGAAACAGTGGATGTTCTCGTTACTGAGAGGGGAGTCGCTGTAAATCCAAGGAGGGAAGATCTCATTGAAGACCTTAAGGGAAAGGTTCCGCTTGTTGATATCGAGGACCTTTACAAAAGAGTGAGAAGATTCTGCAAAGAACCAAGAGAACCAGAACTCGGAGATGAAATCGTTGCGATTATAGAATATAGAGACGGAACGGTCATAGATGTCGTCAGGGCTGTGAAATCCTAATCCCTGGATGCCCCTTCGCTCTTTTGTTTTTCCAGGTATCTCTTCCTTATTTCCCTGGCGAGCTCACCATCCTCTATGACTAAAGCTCCTTCATATCCGCAATCTCTGCATCTCCATTTGCTCCAGGTCTGGGGCAAAACCCACTCTATGTTCGATGAACCGCAGTTTGGACAGTACTTCATTATGTAACACTATGGGTATCATACAATTTAAAAATTCCGCAGGAGAGCAGATAACATCCCATGGGGTAACTTTTTATACCAGAACTGTAATTACATGTAATTAAAAATAATTAAACCGGGGGTGAATGGTTGTCCGAAAAGAATGAGAAAAAGTTCACCACGATATCCATACCAACTGCTCTGGCGGAGAAGATAAAGAAGAAGATAGAGGGTACGGGCTTTCACTCCCTCTCATCGTATGTGACGTATGTTCTGAGGGAGTTGCTCGCCAGCATGGAAGAGGAGGGAGCGGGTGAAGCACTGACGAAGGAAGAAGAGGAGAAGATAAAGGAGAGATTGAGAGCCCTTGGTTATCTGGACTGATTGAGAGGGTGATTTGCGTGACAAAACCTCATGGAGGCAAACTGATCAACAGATGTGTGTTCAGGGATGTTGATCTGGATGATGCCAACGTTGTAAGAGTTAATGCGGATAGAGCAGAGGATATCGAGAATATAGCGCACGGCGTATTTTCTCCTCTCGAGGGATTCCTGTGTCGTAATGATCTGGAAAGCGTGCTGGACGATAAAAGATTGGACAACGATATTCCATGGACGATACCCATACTCCTTGACCTCGATGAGAAAGAACTCGCCGGCGCAAAGGAAGGGGATACCATCTTTCTGGCACACGAAAATGGAATGGTATCGGAGATGGAAATCGAAGAGATATACACTATCGATAAAAAGAGGGTCGCGGAGAAGGTCTATGGAACCACAGATCCGTCTCATCCAGGAGTAAGCATGACCTTCAACATGAAAGACCTTATAATCGGAGGCAGAATAACTCTGCTGAAAGAAGGGAAAAAACCTTTTGATGAATTTCTCCTGTGGCCGAAGGAAACGAGGGTTCTCTTCAGGGAGAAGGGATGGAAGGAGGTTGTTGCTTTCCAGACGAGAAATCCTCCTCACATCGGACATGAATACGTTCAGAAAACGGCGCTGACCTTTGTAGATGGACTATTCATCAACCCTCTGATAGGCAGGAAGAAAAAGGGGGATTTCAGAGACGACGTTATACTTAAGGCATACGAGACACTCATCCAGAACTATTACCCAAAGGACAGGGCTGTGCTGTCGATACTCTGCACCTCAATGAAATACGCGGGTCCGAGAGAGGCGATACACCATGCCATAATGAGGAAAAACTTCGGATGCACGCATTTCATAGTTGGTAGAGACCATGCCGGCGTTGGTAACTTTTATCCGCCTTACGCCGCTCACGAGATATTCAGAGAATTTCCGGACCTCGGAATTAAACCCGTGTTCTTCAGATCTTTCTTCTACTGCAAGAAATGTGGAGGCGTCGTGAACGAAAAGATATGTCCTCACCGCGGTGATGATATCATCAACTTCAGCGGAACAGCCATAAGAAAGATGCTGAAAAATGGAGAGGTTCCACCATCTACGATGATGAGAAAGGAGGTCGCAGAAACAATCCTCGGATTTGACAGAATGTTCGTGGAGTGAATCGATATGGGAGACATTCTCATACACCACTGGGACACAGATGGGATATGCTCCGCTCATCTGCTCATGAAACATCTTGGAGAGAAAATCAGAAACATAACTCCCCAAATAGGAAACTACTGCCTCACCGATGAAGAGATGGATATGCTCGGGGGATTTGACGGGATTTTCATTGTCGATATGGCTCTGCCAGAGGACAACATAAAGAGGTTATCCCGATCTTCTGAAGTTACCGTCTATGACCATCACGTACAGAGCTACATGGATTTCATACATCACATAAATCCCGTTGCGAAGGGTTCCAGACAGGAGGATTATCCATCATGCACATGGGTACTCAAAGAGCACTTTAAAATCGATACAGATCTGCAGGTCATTCTCGGAATAATCGGGGATAACGAACACAAGATAAAAGAGAATGGGAGATTCTATGAAATAGTAAGGAAGTTCTGCGAGAGATCTTCCACAACTCTGGAAGACCTCGTGAGAGCCGTTCATCTCATAGATTCCAACTACAAACTCGGCAAAAAGGATGCCGTTGAGAAAATTCCCCATTATATAGGAGAGATGAGCATAGATGACATACTGAATTGCGAGGACTGGAACAGAAATCTGGAGACGATAGAGAAAGAGATAGAAGGAGCGATGAATAAAAGACGATCCGTTGGGAAAAACCTAGAGATGATAGATATAGAATCGCCTTACAATGTGATATCTGAGATAACAAGGCGCCTGGCGTGGAGCACGGGAAAGAATGCGGTGGTGATAAACAGGGGTTTCTTTCCAGATAAATCCCAGATTTATGTGAGAACGTCAACCATGGATCTATCAAATCTCATAGGCAAACTGAAATCCATGGGTTATAACGTTGGTGGTAAACCAAAGGTTCTGGGTGCAATCGTACCCAAAAAATCTACTGATATGGTGGTGAATGAAGTCCTTAAATTCTTGGAGGGTGAGAATTGATGGTGAATTATATTGTGTCTGGTCTTGAGAGAAGTGGAACATCGATGATGATGCAGATTTTATACAGAGGCGGGGCGCCGGTGGCATTTGATGACAAGAGAAAACCGGATTATCACAATCCCAAAGGATACTTTGAGCTGGAAGGTGGCAAAATCATCAACAAACTCATGGAGGGCTCCTTTCCGATAGAGAAGTACGATGGGAAGTTTATAAAGGTGACAGCTTACGGTTTGAGATTCCTCCCGCGGAGGGATTACAAGATTATATACATGACGAGAAACATCGATGAAATAATAGATTCCATGGAGAAGATGTGTGGTCCAATAAATAGGGAAGAGGAAAAGCCGCTGCTGGAAAAACTCAACAGATTGACAATCAAACTCATGGATGAAAGAGAAGATATGACGTATATAATTGTCAGGTACAACGATGTTATAAGGAATCCAAGAAAAGAGATCGAGAGGGTAAACGAGTTCCTTGGAGGCATGCTCGATGTGGATGAAGCTGTAAAGGCCGTGGATAAGAAGCTTTATAGAAATGTGAGGGAGGTGAGACCATAAGTGGAGTGACGGTATGGTTTACCGGTTTGCCGTGCTCCGGTAAAACAACGATAGCGAGAGAAGTTATGAAAAGACTGGAAGGCAAATATGATGTCGAGTTGCTGGATGGTGATACCGTAAGAGATTACATAAGAAACAGGGATTTTTCGAGGGAAGGTAGAAACAAACACCTGAGATACATAGCGCTGATGGCGAGATTACTCTCAAAGAGAGGGGTGATCGTCCTCTGCTCCTTCGTGAGTCCATACAGGGAGAATAGGGATTTTGCCAGAAAGATAAACGATAACTTCGTGGAGGTCTACGTGAAGGCACCTTTGGAGGTTTGCATAGAGAGGGATGTGAAGGGCATGTACAAAAAGGCACTGAACGGAGAGATAAAGGGCTTTACCGGTATAGATGACCCCTACGAAGAGCCAGATGATCCCGAACTGGTCATCGAGACGGATAAAGAGACACTTGAGGAATCCACAAATAAGGTTCTAAACAAACTTCGAGAACTTGGCTATATAGATTAAAATGTTCACCATAGACATCGGTGGCTTGGAGATAGGAATTTCCATCACCATAGTGTTACTCGCATTCATATGCGAACTCATAAACTCATTACTTGGCGGAGGGCACGGAACCCTGATGACTCCTCTCCTGATACTATTGGGCTATACTCCACTTTCCATAGTACCTGCGGTCCTGCTTGCTGAAATAGTGAGTGGCTTCCTCGTGAGCGTGGCCCATCACAAGTACGGTAACGTAAACTTCAGGATGGACTCAAACCATCTCAACGTCGCTCTCGTTCTCGGTGTATGCAGTGTGATCGGCGTGGTTATTGCGGTTGTAACCGCCATAAACATCTCCACCTATATCTTGGAGATGTATATTGGCATTCTCCTTACCGCGGTGGGCATTATTATGATAACGAGCATGAAGATCAAGTCCACCTTCTCATGGAGAAAGGTGCTCGCCCTCGGAATCTTTGCATCTTTTAACAAGGGCATAAGTGGAGGAGGGTATGGACCTATAATCACCGTTGGTCAGCTCCTTACAGGATTCAACAGTAAAGAATCCGTGAGCATCAGTTCACTGGCCAAGAGTATAACGTGTGTTGTGGGATTCATCGCCTATATCCTGCTGTACAGAAATATAGACACCGTTCTTCTTCCCTCTCTTGTAATGGGTTCGATATTCTCCGTTCCAATATCTGTATTTGTTGTCAAAAGATTGCATGAAAAGAAACTCAGGATACTCATAGGTGCTGTCACAATAATCTTGGGTTCATCTACTCTCATCAGGTTGTTGCTGTTCTGATCGATATGAAGTTGATACTCACAAAAACCCTCTTAAAACAATTTTACCATTTATGGTGATGCCATGAGAGCGATGGTTTTAGAGAAGATCACCCGGGTTGAGAATGAACCGCTCAAACTCAGGGAAGTGAAGATACCGGAGATATCGGAAAATGAGATCCTCGTTAAGATATCTGTATGCGGTGTATGCCATACAGAGCTTGATGAGATAGAGGGGAGGGTGAAGCCAAAACTCCCGGTAATTCCGGGACACGAGATAGTGGGATACGTCGAGAAGACGGGAAGCGGAGTGAAAAGATTCGATACGGGCGACAGGGTGGGAATAGGATGGATATACTCCGCATGTGGAGAATGTAAGTTCTGCAAAAGCGGTAGAGAAAACCTGTGCTACAATTTCAGAGCCACGGGATGTGATGAAAATGGCGGTTATGCGGAATACATCAAGATAAATGAGAACTTCGCCTATCCAATTCCCGACACCTTTTCTGATTCAGAGGCTGCTCCTCTGATGTGCGCCGGCGCCATAGGCTACAGGGCGCTGAGACTTACACAGATGAGGGATGGAGATACCATAGCACTCTATGGTTTTGGTGCATCGGCACATATAGTGATACAGATCGTTAAGCATCTTTATCCAGACTCTCAGGTATTTGTGTTCACAAAACGAAGGGATGATGAGCCGAGCAAACTCGCAAGAAAGATGGGAGCTGACTGGGTTGGGATTACTGGAGATACACCTCCAGAGAAATTTGATAGAGCCATAGATACAACCCCCGTGGGTATTCCGGTTGCAGAAGCTCTGAGGAACATGGAGAGGGGAGGGAGGCTTGTGATAAACGCCATCAGGAAAGAGACAAAGATTCCAGAGATGGACTATGCCAACCATCTGTGGGAGGAGAAGGAGGTAAAGAGCGTTGCGAATATAACAAGGAAGGACATAGAGGAATTTCTCAAGATAGCTGCTGAGATACCGATAAAGCCAGAGGTGAAAGAATTCAAACTCGAAGAGGCAAACAGGGCACTTGTTATGTTGAAACATGGAAAATACAGAGGGGCTGGCGTTTTGAAAGTAATTTAACCGAATGAAACCCCCATTTCCAGAAATTTCCTGGTCACATCCGCATCATCCAGGATGCGGAACAGCTCATCTTCATTTCTGATGGGTCTATTCATGATTATTCTTAGTGCCCTTTTTTCTCCTATACCGGGAATAGCCTTCAGTGTTTCAACGGGGACGCTGTTTATTTTTATGGGATATGGCAGAGCGGTAACCGAGCGGTAACCGTGGTCTGTGATTTTGACATCCATGAATTTTCCGAGTTCGATCTTTCCGGGAATACCGACTAGGATGGGATAACTTCCGAGTTGTCTTGCAAAGGTAATTTTTCCGATATGGATTTCCGTGTAAACATCCCTCATAATGGTTCCCTCTGGAACCACCCTTCTCAGCATCTCTCTGTCTATCTTTTCCCTCACCATTCTCTTGAATCGTTTGAACAACTCCATGTGCCTCTTCATTATCCTGTTTCCCACTTCATACATCCTCGTTCCGGGCAGAGGAATAACCTGTCTGAGATTTATCCTGCGAATCAGCAAACCTCTATCCAGTATCTCTTTCAGAAGATCAAGATCGCGAACGAACGTTTCTTTACTTTCTCCCTTCAATCCAAAAACGAAGTTCAATCCCGGCAGAAACTCGGGCAGACCATTGTATCCCCTTTTTGAGCCAACCTCATTTATTATGCTGACCGCTTTGATAACATCTTCGGGATATGCCTTCAGATTGTTTTCCCTTATTACTTTTGGGTCTGCACTCTCCACACCAAAGGCTGCAACATCCCCCGGAGTGTGATACTTGATGATGATCTTTGCTATCCTTTTGCACTCATCCGGATATCTGGCTATCACTCCAGGATTTGCGTTATCCACATGTAGCGTTTTTATATCGGGGGCAACATTCCTTATGCCTCGAAAAAGCCTCTCGATCTCATCGGGGGATGGTTTTGGAAATTCTTCCCTGCCGGTATCGATGGCTCTGTACGAGAATATGCAGGGTTGATTACCTATCCTGAAATGTCTGATTCCATGCCGGTAGAGAGAGGAGATCTCCGCCACTATGTCTTTTACTTCTCTGAAGACGGGCAAACCTTTCAAAGGCTCTATGCAAAAAGAACAGCCTCCCGTTATAGATCTCGGACAACCCCTGTAGGTTTCTATCTCCGCTATGATATAATCCGGGTAGTTTGGATGCTGTTTGACAATACCCGCCCCTCTTATGGCAAACTCTCTTATCTCTGTGTAATCTTCTCTCGTTGCATCAGGGTCAGCATCTCCACCCTTCAGAAATTCTTTCAGAAAAATCTCTCCATCTCCTTTCACAACAAAATCAAATACATCCCTGACCTCCCTCGGCTTTACTCCTCCAGCCACACCGAAACCGAATCTGCCCGCAGGTCCGCACAGTATCTTTACCGGTCTGTTTACCTTTTCCAGATATTTTCTTATCTCCTTGGGGTGGGCGGGATACGTGGAGAGATACCTTCCCGGTACAGCCATTCCCGCTATTACAGCAATGATATCAAAGACATCGAGTTCCCGAATCGTTACATTACCTCTTCTCAAATCATCGATGGTGATGTATCTCACATCTGCGTCTCTATCAATGCTCCAGGCGGCGCCTGCAAGGTATCGCGGATATGGGCTTATGTAGGGAGGTACACCGAGGCATGTGGGCTCATCCACGTATCCATCGAGAATCGCTATCCTCATTCTCTCATCGTAATGGCTTTTATTGAGCAACAACCTCTCTTTTCATCAAACCACTCGCATCTCACCCCAAGACATCTCACCAGATTCCCATGCCTGCTCATAACCGGACAGTACCCGTTCATGATGGAGAAATGGACAATGGTGTAGATTTTGGTTTCCATCACCTTCGACAGAGGGAGAATGACCATCTCATCCACACCCTTCAATCTTTCATCTCCTTTCGCATATCTGCGATTCAATGGGCACGGCATCGAATCCCCGATTTCTTCTCGCCCTTTTTGCGAAAGGTCAGCGCGATCGGGAGGGAGGTCGCTCGTCTGGTTATAGCTTCGCTCACAATTCCGTTTATCGGAAAACCCACATCGAAAGCGAGCCATTCCCGTGATGTGTATATAAGTTCCCGGGAGAAATCCATGACAAGCGTCATTTCTTTTCTCCCAACCTTCTTTTAATCTCTTTGCATATCTTGCATACCTCGCTGTCTATGGATGACGACCCCCTGAATATCCGGTCGGCAGATTCTCTCAACATTGTGCGAATCTCTTCATCCGGCTCAAAACCTTTTCCCCTTTTCTCTGTCAGATACTGGGAAACCGCTGCATCGGTGAGTCCCAACCTTCTGGCTATGTCCCTGTTACACATCCCGTAGTCCTCGGAAAGTATCTTTACCACTTCCTTTCTGATGGATGGTATCACATTCTTAACGATAAACTCACACGGCGGGCTCATGTTTCACCAAAAGTTTAAATAGAGTAATACTATTTAGAGTTAACGCCGTTAATATGGATGTAGGGATGAGAAAATGAAAATAACAAAGGATATGACAATTGCAGAAGCCCTCAAATACCCGGGTGTGGGGGAGGTCTTAGCTAAATATGGAATAGGCTGTTTCATGTGTCCCATGATGAGCCTGGAGAGGATAGAGGATATAGCAAGGGTTCACGGCATTGATATAGATACCCTGCTCAAGGAACTCAACGATGCCGTAAACAAAAAATAAAACCTGACAACATTTCTTTACTCCGGTATCCGCTTTCCTCTCATATGGAGATGGTGAGCAATGAGACGCGGATATCTGTTCATCGCCCTCGTAATCACCGCAGTCCTCCTCTCATTGATCGCGAGCTCTGCGGATGATAAAAAGGTGGTTCTCGAATTCTTTTATTCGTCTCACTGTGGGGATTGTGAAGAGAAGATGCCCGTGATAGATGAGATAGAGCGGGAGTACGGAGACCAGATCATCGTCTACAGGAAAGACATCTCGACGAGTGAAGAGTATCTGGAGGAGTGGCAGAGGTATGGTCTCTACGATGTGCCGGCCGTGGTGATAAATGGAAGGACAAAAGTCGATTACTACGGGATCACAAAGGAAAATCTCGAGAGTATAATAGACGCCTACCTCTCTGGAAATATAACGTGGGAAGAAAACGCAACCCGCATAGAGCTACCTTTCTTCGGAGTTGTAGATGAAAAGGAACTCTCCCGCCTCTCCTTACCACTCCTCGCGATCGTCCTCGGTTCGATCGATGGTTTCAATCCATGTTCCTTTTTTGTTCTCATAGTGTTGCTGAACTTGCTCATCTATGCGGGTTCTAAAAGAAAAATTGCCCTTATAGGAGGAATCTTTATTTTCTTCTCAGGTTTCATATATTTTATCTTCATGTCCGCCCTGCTCAACATATTCGCACTGACCTCGCACATCGCTATCATCACAGTGCTTGCTGGAGTTATAGCGTTATTTCTGGGTTCGCTCAACATAAAGGACTTCTTTTTCTTCAAGAAAGGGATAAGTGCGAGCATACCGGATAGCAAAAAGCCAAAACTGTACAAGCGCATGCGCTCCCTGCTAAAAACATCGAGATTATCATCTGTAATCGCTGGAACGATCGTTCTCGCGATATCCGCAAATACTTATGAACTGTTCTGCACGCTCGGTTTCCCGATGATCTTCACGAGAGCGCTGACTTTGCATGACCTGCCCACCGCGGTATATTATTTCTACCTGATTCTGTACAACATCGCGTATGTTATTCCTCTGATCGTCATTGTCACAATATTTGCCGTCACCCTTGGGAGAAAAAAACTCACCCGATCGCATGGCAGGTTTTTGAAACTGGTGTCAGGCACCCTAATGTTCTCGCTTGGAATCGTCCTTCTCGTAAATCCACCTCTCCTTAACAACCCCATCGCATCGGTGGCGATCCTCGTTTCCGCAATATCGGTATCTGCAATTCTGCATCTCATCTGGGAAAAATTCAGAGTATCATCTGAAGGGACTGCTTGAAAGAAAATGCAGCTAACCCATCCTCTTGAGGGGTTTACTGAGATGGCGCCTGGCGCACGGCGGCACCTCGTAGAAACCTTCCTTTAAATCCCTGTCGAGAATCTCATACCTGGCATCCTTTTCATCCTTTGTGGAGCCGCACCTCTTGCATCTGTAACCTTTGCCTTTACCCATGGATTTCATGTGGATTCCGCACTTCTCACAGACCGGATTTTCAACCTTAACTCTTACAGTTGAGAGATTCTTTATACGAATCTTCTCTATATTGATGGTGAAGGGCTTTTCTCTCACACCTCCATAGACCTCTACTCTATCACCCCTTTTCAATTTCCTTATGATATTCCTGAATCCTTTTGTTGGTTCATAAGCTGTGCAATCTATTGAACCGGTTCCATCACCGATACTAAATATAACATGTCCACCCTCTATTGTGAAGGGCTCTCTATCCACTGTCCCCTCAATGATGACAGATTGGTAAGGTTTCACTTCGGATATCTTCTTTCTCTGCAGGTGCTCATCCGTTCCCTGATTCGTTTCGTAAATCATCCAGCCCAGGTAGTTCTCTGATATCACCATTTCTTTTGCCTTCATAAGATCACCTGGCTCATCACCCCTGATTCCGAAAAGTATTGGGCAAGGCGAGTTCGGGGTTATGAGTATCCTCTTTTCTTCATAGTCATAGTTGTCGAAAGTTGAATTGATAGCTTTGTCCATTTTTATGACGGATTCCTCTTTCACATCCCTCTCTTTACCCCATTTTTCCCTGTGCCTGTAGGATATCAGCTCGTAGGTTTTATCCCCGGGTTCCCATGAGATCGCAGCTGTGGCTCCTATGAGACCTCTTCCGTTTTTATACCCTCTGTATACGACGCCATTACTGTCCAGCACCCTTATAACATCATTCAGATGAAGCACATCCTTCACTCCTCGCTCATAGAGAGTTCTATCAAACCTTTTTCCCGTTATCACAAAACCCGGATTCGTTTTTTCATCCGCCAGAAAAGCCTGTTTCTCCACCTCTTCTCTAACTATGTTTTCGATCACCGCAATATCTGCATCATCATTTCCATTCGTGAAGGCGAACAGTTTTTTACCTTCGAACTCCCCTATCAGTATCTCTCTGCCATTCCCTCTTCCTGCTCTTATGGCGACGGCACCATTACCCCTCGTTTTCCATGGGATGTTGGGATTCAGTCTCACCAGTCTCGGATATCCTATTATATCTATCCCATTCTCAATAAGTTTCTTGACAATCGTGTAACAGATGTATGTGGTACATCCCCCATCCTTGGAATCCGTGTCATCTATCCCTATCCAGACCATTTCCATTCCGTTAGTTCTTCCTCCATATAAATCTTTACACGGGTTCTTTGCATCCAACAGAAAGATTTATAT
>CAYSPA010000002.1:0-10012 GCA_964432835.1 uncultured Thermoplasmatales archaeon
CTGGCTGGAAGAAATGAACATCACCCTGGATACTAAAAACTCCTCCGGCTATGATGTTACAAAGATAGCAAAGGGACACGTAAAAGCACAGAACGATTGGATCGTATATGATCCAGACAACAGCATCGTTGCAAACTATTCTATACATCTCAGCGATGAACATCCAAAATTCAATCTCGTTCTGTGCATCGAGGTGTATCGCATAGATACAATCTCTTTGGAAAATGGAAGTACAGGTGGTAATGCATCTCTTGTGGGAACAGAATGGCAATCCATTGAATGTCGGGAAAATACAAGTTATGATATCCAAGGCAGCATAAGTTTCCCGATGAACAGATTAAACTTCACGGGGGGAAACCTCACCCTCGTTTGCAGTTTGAAAGCGGTGGTGTATACAAAAATAAAGATCGGTCTGAATCCTGTAAAGAACTTAACCTACATGGCTGAAGATAGATCCGTGGTTGCAGTGGAGGAAAACGAGAATACTGCAGGTAATTTTTCATGGTATGTTGAACAAGCATCAAAATATTTACCATCTCCATGGAGATATACTGTAGATACAAGAGATCAAACTGTCGAGATACAGAACAAGTGGGTGGATGAGCAGACCCTATGTATAATTGGATTCCCGTTAAGCGGAACAGATGAAAACGGTGTATCACAGGGTGACGATGCGACTAACGAGGTATGGAATTTAGGACATGTCAGGGTTGTTCACTTCTGGACATATGTGAAGCATATGGATCCCTTCCACCAAAATGAAGGAACAAAAACGTGGGTGGCCAACAGAAGTGTAGGGGCTGTAGAAGGAGTTGCAGTTGTTGAGTGTGACGTTGTGGAATTTCCACGCATAACTCCTTCTCCTTTGCCGATACCGGTGATCCTCCAGTGGTATCTCCACTCTACCAATGGTAATGGTGGTGGAAGCAGCAAGTTGCGCATATTCTATCCACCTTTCGAAGATTGGTTCACTTCCAATCCCCACTCATATCCCATCCCCATCTCGGGCAATGTTGGAGTATATCTGCCCGAGAATTTCAATGGAAGCAGCATGAACGTGACATTCAGAGGTAGAGTTTGGGCAAACCTACATTCTCGCCCGATGGGGACATTTACATTGCACATAATAGTGGAAAATGACACAGGCAATGAATCGAACAGTAACAGCAATTCCGATTCGGAATATAACTGGTACTGGGAGAAAGGTGTTGCCTACTATGCAAAACCATCCTATGGTATTGTCGCAACATCCTTCACCGATGAAAATGGCATAACAACGGTTAAATTGAACATAGATAATTATCTTAAAAATATGGGGGATGATGAAATCATATACACCTATGGTGCTGATACAGGTGATTACAGAGTGGACATCGATGGATAGAGAGGTGATAACATGAACAGGGTATTATTTCCTCTCTTTGCTATCTTTCTTTTGATATTTTCAGTGACGTATCCAGCCATATCTGAAGGAGTTCGCATGGAAAAGACAGTGAAAGAGGACGATGCTGAGAATACAGAAAGGTTGGTTGATCACATTATAGTATTTCCATACTCAGATCCAATTCCTCTACAGGTGATAAACCTCTTTCCTACTGTTATCTCCATCGACCCTCTTTTTTTCGTGAGTGGAATGGTGTGTTTCGGTGAAATCAATCTTTACGATATCACGGATGATAAACCGATAACTCTGCATGCTAATTTTTCAGTGATATGGGAGGATAACCACACAGTACTTGACAGTTATTCCGACAAGAAGAAAATATCAGCAAACTCTTCTTATGATCTTCCTTGTGGCTTTGGTTATTCGCCAAGTGCACCTGTTGAAGAGGTTTACAAAAAAGTAAAAACACCAGTGGGACGCTACGTCATTCGAGTGGAACTGTATGTCGAGGAAGACAACTCGAGCAAGGTAGTGGAAATACCTGGAGTGATGTTTTATTATATATGCATGCTATCAACTGGTCCATCTCTGCTTACCTACCTGAAAGTCCTGCTGAGCTATATACCATGGGCAAACGAGTATCTGCATGATTTCATATACAGCGATGTCTGGGATCCATGATGTGAATTCCACGAGGTAATGTTTCCATAGATTTGTAATGAGATGATATCTCATTTGATTATGCAGAAATGTTCACAGGTTAAGATACCTATCCAACAACAAATCAGAAACTATATCATAACATCACGAGATAAATCTTGCAATGCTTAAGTTGACAGCACCAAGGTATCTGCAAAACTAACCATTTCTGATGAGATGGGTTATTGCTATTTTCACTCCATCTGTCATTTCCTGAAGGTTCATCTCATCAAGAGGTGGAACATGGATGAACACCACCTTCAGTTCCGGGTCGTTTTTCTCCTTGTAGTCCAGCAACTTGTAAAACAGGTAGTTGCACAGATAAAATCCCGCAAAGTAACTCACCCTGGAGGATATGTTTTCTTTTTTCATATCCGCGGATATCTCTTGCAGATTAACATCTGTCGCGAGAAGTAGAGGAGAGCGTTTCTGAATGAAACGAATGAAGGGAAAACCCTCATTCCATCTCAGATTCACCGCCAGCTTCTCCAACCTGATCAGTGAAGATTTTGGTGCAAGACCTATACTTACAACCGCGCACGGATCATATCTCTCTATGGCTTCGAGGGTTTTGTTGTATGAGATATTCCACTCTACCTCTAGGGATATACCAACAATTTTTGCACCATCAATGGTGGTTCCATTCAGATTCTCCGCAATGAGTTCGGATGGATTTATATTATAATTTCCAAACGGTTTAAAGCCCGTGACCAAGACCACTTTTTCTCCAGATTGCGCCGCCTGCAAATTTATGGAGAAGATGATGCAGATAAGAACCATCACGAGGAGTTTGTATCTCATCATCAATTATTACTAATCCTGTTTCTTGATATTTAAGAGTTACACGATTCACTCGATAAAAATGGGTTTGATTATCATGGTTACCGAAAGAAAGTATTTGATGTGGATCGAAATCCCAATTGCATTTAAAAATTCAAAACCAGCGATAATTAACTATTTATATCTGAAAATTAATTAGCAAAGATAGAGGGATAATGAAGAGAAAATGGATATTTGCCATATTTGGGATTGTAATGATTATCGCTATTATATCAATTGTCGGAAAGGTGAATGCAAAAACCATATACGTAGGTCCATCTGAAAGATATACATCGATACAGGATGCGGTAGATAATGCAACAGATGGAGACACGATCATTGTGAAGGATGGAATTTATTGTGAAAATATAGAGGTTAACAAGAGGTTAATGATTAAATCGGAGAATGGACCTGATAATTGTATTATTGATGGTAAGAAAAAAGATTATGTGATTGCAATTGGGGTTGACGGAGTTACGATCGAAGGTTTCACTATAAAAAATGCGAGTAGTTTCGAAGGCAAAGGGATTAAAATCTCTTCAAATTATAATAATATCAGATACAACAAAATCTCAAACAATGATGAAGGTATCTACTTTTATTTATCGTCCAGCAAGAATAACATCACATATAACGATATTTCAAACAACAATTATGGTATCTTCCTTCTTTCATCGAGCAATAACTTCATCGCATATAACAATATCTCGAACAATGAGGATGGTATCTGGCTCGCTGCATCCAACAACAATAGGATAGTCTATAATTACATATTTTCAAACCCTGACGCAGCGGTTTACATCGGTTTTTCTAACAGTAACAGAATCGTCTATAATAGCATCTCGAGAAATGGTGATGGCATATGTATAGATTCTTCCCTCAACAATTTCATCATGAAAAATAATTTGATAGATAACAGACGTCAAGCATATTTCTTTTGTTCACTTCGGAATCACTGGTGGCATAACTACTGGGGTTGGTGGAGGATTCCGCTGCCTAGACCAATATTCGGAGTGATGGGAATAGTTGTGTTCAGTGATGAACTTCCAATAGGAATTCCCATCCCAGGTATCGATTTTGACTGGTTTCCGGCGATAAAGCCATACAATATCGGGTGGTAACTTCTCATATAATTATATGCAAAAATTCGTTAGAATTCAAAGTCGTCTCAGCGAATCATAGATACTAACTATCTCTAACAAGTTGTTGTAGGATTGTTTACGGATACTGAAAATTCATATCGGGGTTAAATCAAAATAATGTTGCATTTAAAAATTCAGGATCTACAATAATTAAATATTTATAGCCAAAAGCTATTAGTAAAGGGGAAAGATGAAGATAAACTGGATATTGGCGATATTTGGAATTGGTGTAATCATTGGTATTGTATCAATCGCTGGAAATGCACATGCAAATGTCCTATATGTGGGTCCATGGGAAGAATATACTTCAATACAGGATGCGATAGATAATGCAACAGATGGAGACATAATTATTGTGAAGGATGGAATTTACTATGAAAACATAAAGGTTGACAAGAGGCTCATACTTAGATCAGAGAAAGGACCCGATAACTGTATTATTGATGGCAGAGGTAAAACTGTAGTTACATTAAATGCGGATGGGATTACGATCGAAGGTTTCACTATAAGAAATGCAACCAAGAGGGAATGGACACGATCTGCGGGGATCAGGGTACTCTCAAACTCTAATAACATCGGATATAACAAAATCTTGAAAAATGAGGTGGGTATCAAGCTTAAGTCATCCAACAATATCATTGCACATAACAACATATCGAGCGTTCAGGATGGTATCTCTCTCCTTTCGTCTTTCAATAACAGCATCGCTCATAACAACATTTCGGGCAACTGGTATGGCATCAAGCTTGAATCATCTAGTAATAATATCATCACACATAACAAGATACCAAGTGGAAGCATAAGCCTCGAATCGTCAAGTGGCAATATCGTCACCAACAACACAATGTATAGTGGTGGCGTTACCATCTATGGTAATAAATTGCGACACTGGAACACACATACAATAGAGAACAACACCGTCAACGGCAAACCCATCTACTACTTTAAAAACAAAATCGGAGAAAAGATTCCCGAGGATGCCGGAGAGGTTATACTTGCTAACTGCAGTAAAATAACAGTGGAGAACCTGAAAATCAATAACACCGAGATAGGGATTGAAATAGCATTTTCTTCAAAGAACGTTATCAGGAACAATAGCATCTCACACAGCTGGAGGGGTATCGATATGTATTCATCTATCGATAATGTCATTACATGGAACAATATTTCAAATAACTGTGATGGTATTTATCTAAAACTATCAAATAGCAACACAATCACATTCAACAATATATATTCAAGTAGCCGAGAAGGTATTGAGCTATGTTCAAGCAATAGCAACTTCATTGCATACAATAACATTCTAAAGGGTGAGGATGGCGTCTTCCTTTTATCAAGCAACAACATCGAACTCACGTGCAACCACATATCTTGGAGTGAAGCAGGCATTTTAATCTCTTCATCCAACAACAGCAGGATCATTTCTAACCACATATCGAACAATGCAATTGGCATCTTGATAGATTGCTCTTTTCATAACTCTATAAAGAAAAACAATTTTGTTGATAACGGACGCCAAGCATTTTTCCTTCTCTCCCTTCGGAATCACTGGTGGCATAACTACTGGGATGACTGGAAGTTTGCTTTACCTAGGCCCGTCTTTGGAATTAAATATATAGCTCTCCCCCAGATAGAAATTGCCATTTCATGGTTTGATTTTGACTGGCTCCCGGCAACAAAACCATACAGTATAGGTTAAGCATCATCTCACATCTAATCAAATTTCATTGAAATCAAGTATGCCCGAGCATAATTGGAAACTACAGGCGGGTAAAAGCAGAATTGTATAATAAAATTTTATAAGTTGCTGGAAATACATTTACTCAATGAAATCGAGAGAGGACTTCGAGTCTTTTATACCAGCAGAGAGGGACATACCAGAATTATCTCTACGCGCCGTACTGATAGGAATATTCCTTGCTTTGGTACTGGGTGCGGCAAATGCTTATCTTGGATTGTATGCTGGCATGACCGTCTCAGCCATCATTCCGGGCGCCGTGATGGCGCTCGCCTTTTTGAAACCATTCAGGGGCACCATCCTGGAAGTCAACATCGCGACAATGGGTGCATCCGCCGGAGAATGCATCGCAGCGGGTGCAATATTCACCATTCCCGCCCTGGTCATACTCGGGGTGTGGAAAGATATAAACTACATTCAGACCACCCTAATATCCCTGCTTGGAGGTATTCTTGGCGTGCTGTGGATGGTTCCACTCAGGAGAGCCTTAGTGACGAAAACAGATTTACCTTTCCCGGAAGGTGTGGCTGTCGCGGCGGTTCTAACGTCAACAGTTGGCGGGGAGAGAATAACGGGAAAGGGGAAGGGAACTGGCATTTTATGGCTTCTGCTGGGCGTTTTGATAGCCGGCCTTTACAAACTGGGCGAAACCGTTTTCAATCTGTTCAGTGGCACGATAGAATACATAGGGAGCATAGGCAAATACCGGATAGGAGGAGTATCAAGAGAAGGTTTCATATACGGAGGTATGGCAACATCTCCCGCTCTACTCGGGGTTGGCTGGATCATCGGCTTCAGAATCTCATCTTACGTTATGGTCGGCGGTCTGCTCGGATGGATGGTGATAATGCCCCTGCTCGTTCTGACTCAGGGTTTACCTATTCCCGCAAATGAATATGCATCCATGGGCTCACTGCTCGGAGGATTCTACACAATATGGGCTGAACAGGTGAGATACATTGGCGTGGGCGCCATGCTCGTGGGAGGGTTATGGGCAATATGGACCATAAGGAACAACCTGGTTGATAGCGTCAAGGAGGCGATAATGGGGTTGAAAGAGGGGAAAACAGTAAGCAGAAAGAGAACAGAAAGGGATCTGGATTACAGGCTGGTATTTGTATCGATAGTGCTCATGGTCTTTCCCGTCTTCCTGCTTTACATCTGGCTGTCAAACACCATGGGAATATCCTTCATCATGGCGGTTATAACGATTCTTTTCGCTTTTCTTGCGAGTGCTCTCGCAGGATATCTCACTGGTCTCGTGGGTTCATCCAACTGTCCCATATCAGGAGTTACCGTGGCCGTCCTGCTCATAGTGAGTCTCATCATGCTCGGTCTGGGCGCATCGGGAACAGCCGGAATGGCGATAGTCATATTCATATCAGCAGTAATATGCATGGGTGGCTCCATATCAGGAGATCTGTTACAGGCGATGGCATCCGGAAGGATGATAGGAGCCACTCCAAAAAGGTTGCAGATAGCGATGACCATGGGAGTAATAGCAATATCCATGGTTATCGGACTGATCATGGGGATTCTGCACGAGGCTTTCACGATTGGCAGTTCTTCTCTCCCCGCGCCACAGGCCTATCTCATGGCAGGAGTTGTCAAAGGTGTTCTGGGTGGGGCAATGCCATGGCCCTATGTGCTGGCCGGCGCGGTGCTTGGTTTGGTCATGATTCTTCTCGATATCCCCATCCTTCCGATAGCTATAGGCATATACCTGCCTTTTACGATATCGGTCCCAATTTTCGTGGGAGGATGTATAAGATACATAACGGATAGATTTCTCAAGAGGAGATACGGAAGCGCAGAGGAAGAAGAGATTAGCGACTGGGAACTAGCCATAAAGAAGACCGAACTCAAACCTCATGAAAAAGCTATAAGAACGGGACTTTTGCTCACCGCCGGACTTGTAACTGGGGAAGCGCTGATGGGGGTGGTATCTGCATTAATTATTATCTCAGGAATTAATCTGAAGATTTTTCAAACCCCTCCCGTCCTGCCGGGTCTGATTATATGGATATACATCGCTGTACTGCTATCATACATACCGATAAGAGAAGGTATGGCAACAAAATGAAGGGATTCACTTCTTATTATATCAGGTGGCTCAAGCAGTGTGAAAAATAAAAAATTAAAGAAAAGGTCGGAGGGTTACAGAAGTTTCCAGACGGCGAACTCTGCTGTTGCTGTGTTTCCAAAGATGTCTGCGGCTACAACTTTGATTTCATGTTTTCCAAATGTCTTCTCGGACCATGTCCATATATATGGCGGAGCAGTGAAGTTCGAGACCTCGTTTCCATCTATGTAAAGGGCAACATACTCTATGCCGCTCTCATCGGTCACGTTGATCTCGATATCTATGCTACCTATCACTATCGTTATGAAGAACGGTATTATTCTGTTATTGGAGATATATATTCCCTTCCACGGCTTCTCGAGAACTACGGTTGGCGGTGTTGTATCTGGAGGACCAACTATTACAGTTGTTTCATCCGTTTTAACGGCGGTATGGTTGTCGTGTACGGTCAGCGTAACCGTGTAGATGCCTTCTTCATCATAAACATGGGACGGATTTGATTCATTGCTGGTTGCCCCATCGCCGAAGTCCCAGTGATATGTGTAGGGCTGATAACCTCCATACACGGTCGCATTGAAGGTTACCGATTCGCCCGGTAAAGTGTGGTAAGGTCCATCAATATCTACGAAGAGTTGTGATTTTATCTCCACCTCGAAAGGATCAGACCATGGACTCTCCGCCCCCCTGAAATCCTTTGCTTTGACCTTCACCTCAAAGGTTCCGGATCGGTTCCATGCCTTCTGTGTGCCAAATAGTGTCTCTGCCTCCGCCGCGCCCATCCAATCTGTCTCTGTGCCATCACCCCACGAGAATTTGTAGTACATGGGGTCGTAGTTCAAATCATAAGCATAACTTGAGAACACGTAGCTCTCGTTTGTGTAGCCCTTCCGCACGCCTATGATATATCGTGGCTTTTCTGGAGGAGTATTATGGTCTATGCACACGAGGGTCTTTACCCTGTAACCCTCCTCCGAATCCAAGGCACATCTTGCCATGACTCCATCTGATCCGATTTCGATGGGTGAAGGTGTGTTATCGTGAAATGCCTGTGGATTGAAGATTTTTTCATAACAACCCGTCTCGTTGGTTGAGACCGTGAAATTTTCTCCAAGAATCGGTATCGATATTGTAACATCTGCATTCTCTATGGGCTCTCCGGTGTCGGTGTATTTTACCTCACCATAAATCTTGACCGTCTCTCCGGGAATGAACTCACATGGGAACAGATTCAGTGTTACAGCGATTGGTTGAGTTGCTCTATGGTAAGATTTCAGCACTATGTAGCCGGAGACGGTGTCATTTTCGTTACTGTAATAGATCGACCCGGCTACCGTATTTCCAACATCTGGAGAGTAGTATGAATCGTTTTCCTCGTTATCGGTCACAAGAAATACGTTGAATACGCCCGCGGGCGTGCTTATCGATTCCCTCTTCGGGCAGAAGAGCGTCTTGTTTACCCATTTTGTGGTTGAGATATTCTTTTCGTAAAGTTCTGATATAATGATGTGTCCTTCTACGTGAGTCTTTGAAGATGTTTTCCAGTTATCACCGATCTTCAACGGAAAATCGAAGTATTCCGCGGATGGACAGAAGGTTGTGGTTAAAACGAGGTCGTAATCATGGGTTATCACTAACTTTATCTCTCCATAGGAGTGCATCTCCGTTTTTACCTGGGATAGGTCGGCGATTCTGTAGTATGATGTGCTCTCTATTGTGCCGGTTATCTTGCCCGGCACCATGTTCCACGTGAAGTTTCCCTCTATTGTACCAGTTATATTCATTTTGTAGCACAGATATGTTGTACCGTTAACTGTTATGCTTTCAATGCCCAGTACCTTGCAAACGATATCCTTAAGTTCTGCATCCATTGTCCAGTTTTCACCCGAACCACAAACCTCTCCCTCATACGTCCATCTATCGCCTTTGTACCATGTTGGTATCTCTGCTCTCGTGGAGGGAATGGTTGCCTCATCTGATACTGTAAACATCGAGATAGAGATGGATACCATGATGAGCATGGAGACCAGACTCATATGTTTAATCCATGCTCCTTTCATATCTTACCCCCTGAACTATATTAAGATAAACGCTTAATATATTTTTCGCATCTGGAATGCCAGGTGACATCGGTAGTATTTCGCTTTCCC
>CAYSPA010000002.1:10112-47626 GCA_964432835.1 uncultured Thermoplasmatales archaeon
AATATATTTTTCGCATCTGGAATGCCAGGTGACATCGGTAGTATTTCGCTTTCCCCAATAAACATCCGCGGAGTATCATTCCCCAGATGGATGTCATTCCATCCATCTGAGAAAATGTTACGATGTTGGTTTTACTTTACACGTTCCATGTACTCTTGGTAGAATATCTTATAAACCCTGTAGCATAATTACCCTTCTCTTATGCCAATAGAGTTTATAGAGAAGCCATGGAGTGAAGAGGAATCCCTCGCCTGCTTAGATGAGGATATAAGAAGATGGTTTAGGAATAAGTTTAAAACTCTCACGCCGCCGCAGAGATACTCCTTCAAGTTACTCTCGGAAGGGAGAAATGTTATCATCACCGCTCCCACCGGCTCCGGTAAAACCTTCTCCGCTTTTATGGTTATTCTCAGTGAGCTATTCAAACTCAGCAAGGCAAAAAATCTTGAGGATAAAGTATACTGTATATACGTAAGCCCCTTACGTGCACTGGACAATGATATCTATAAAAATTTGATGATACCTCTTAAAGAGATAAGCGAGGAGATGGAAGAAGTTAGTGAAATAAGGATAGCCATAAGAACGGGTGATATAAGACCATATGAAAAGCAGAAGCAACTCAGGAAACCCCCACACATTCTCATCACAACGCCGGAGAGTCTCGCCATCATACTCAACTCAAGGAAATTCATAGAGAAACTCAGGGATGTGAGATGGGTTGTTATAGATGAGATACATGAGCTTGCATCGAGTAAAAGAGGGGTACATCTCTCACTTTCACTGGAAAGACTGCAGGAAATGTGCAGGGAAAAGTTTGTAAGAATCGGTCTCGGAGCGACTTTACATCCCATAGAAGAAATCGCGAAATTCGTGGTTGGATATGAAAATGGTAAACCGAGAGATTGTGCTATCGTCGATGTTACTTGGTTCAAACCTTTTGACCTCAAACTCATCTGTCCAACAGATGATATCATCTACACGGATGCCGAAACCCTGAATCAACTAATGTATAAGGAGCTTGAAGAAATTATAGAAAAACATCACACCACGTTGATTTTTACCAACACGAGGTCGGGAACAGAGAGAGTGGTGCACCACCTCAAAAAGTCTGGGAGATTTGATGAGGATTCCATAGCAGCTCATCACGGCTCACTTTCGAGGGATATAAGATGGGATGTAGAAAACAGACTTAAAGAAGGGAGGCTTAAGGCGGTTGTGTCGTCCACGAGCCTTGAACTCGGGATTGATATAGGTTATATAGATGTGGTGGTACAGATCGGCTCTCCGAAATCCGTGTCAAGATGTGTGCAGAGAATAGGAAGGAGTGGGCACAGCCTGGAAGACACCGCTAAAGGTATCCTGATAGGGATGGATAGGGATGACCTCATCGAGTGTGGTGTCATGCTTAAAAGTGTTATGGATAAAAAACTCGACGAAATCAGCATACCCAGAAATTGTATAGATGTTCTCTCTCAGCACCTTGTTGGAATGGCTCTAAATAAAAAGTGGAGGGTGGAGGAAGCTCTCAATCTGATTAGAAGGAGTTACTGCTATCGGGATTTTCCGTATGAGAGATTCGTTTCCGTTCTTCATTATCTGGCGGGGCACTATGCCGACCTGGAACATCAGAGTGTATATGGTAAAATATGGTTCGATGAGAAAGAAGGAGTGTTTGGGAGAAGGGGAAAATATACGAAAGTTATTTATTATCTGAATACCGGAACCATACCGGATGAGGTAAAGGTGGATGTGTACAAGCTCAATCCGAGGAGATATGTCGGGGATATTGAGGAAGAATTCCTCGAAAGATTGAGAAAGGGAGACATATTTGTTCTCGGGGGCAAAACGTACGAGTTCAGGTATGCGAGAGGAATGAGGTGCTACGTCGAAGAAAGGGAGGAGGAAACGCCCACGATACCCGCATGGTTTTCAGAACTGTTGCCCCTGAGTTACGACCTTGCAATAGAAATAGGTAAATTCAGAAGGAGGGTAGAAGAGAGGCTTGAAAAGGGAGAGAGTATAGATGATATTATCTCTGAGTTGCCCGCAGATCACAGAGCGAAAAAAGCGATAAAAGAATACTTTATCGCCCAGTACAGGTATGCCAGAACCATTCCCACGGATAGGAAGATAGTCATAGAAAAGACGAGAGACCTCAAGGGAAGAAGGGTTATAATCTTCCATGCACTGTTTGGAAGAAGAGTCAATGATACTCTCTCGAGGTTGTTCGCCATAATTGCGGGAAAGAAATACAGGGTGGACATCAGAATAACGGTCAACGATAATGGTTTTTCTCTTATGCCCTCCAAGGAGAAGGATATAGATATCGATAAACTGATTCGTGAGGCGACGGAGGCAAATGTGAGAGGGATACTGAAGGAGAACATAAGAAAAACTGAGCTGATGAAACGGAGGTTCAGGCACTGCGCCGCCAGGAGTTTTCTCATACTTAAAAACTATAAAGGTCATAAGATCAGTGTCAGAAAGCAGCAGATAAATGCTGAAAAATTGATAAGGATATGTGAGTTGATAGACCCGGAGTTTCCGATAATAGAGGAAACCTACAGAGAGATTCTGGAGGATCTCATGGATATAAGAAAAACCGAAATCGTTCTGAAAGATTTAAAAAATGGAAGTTTGAAATATGAGGTCATAGAAACACCCGTACCTTCTCCGTTTGCTCACAATCTCATCGTACTGGGTGAGGCGGATATCGTGCTGATGAAAGACAGAAGAGAAAGATTGATGGAATTGCACGAAAGGATAATGAAGGAGATCGCATGAAGCTGATGGAAAATGTAATCGCCGTCGAACCTTATCCTGTAATCTACATCAATGACTTAGACTTGATGGTCGCATCCGACCTGCATCTTGGATTTGAAATAGTATCTGCGGAGCATGGGATATTCATACCCAGGGTTCAGTTCAAAAGGGTGAAAAAAATTATAGAGGAATCTGCAAAGAAGAGCGGAGCCAGAAGGGTGCTTCTGCTTGGAGACGTAAAACACGAATTTTCCGAGACGGGATATCATGAGTACAAAGAGGTATCTCTTATGCTGGAATATCTCAAGAGGAAATTCAGAGAGGTTATCCTCGTCAAGGGTAATCACGATACCTTTATCATCAGAATGACGAGAAAATATGGGATAGAAGTGTATGACATCTACAATGAAGAGGACTATACATTTCTCCATGGGCATAAAGACGTGGATGTTGGTGATATAAAGAGTAGAGTTCTTATCATGGGACATGAGCATCCATCCATTTCCCTTTTCACGGATATAGGTGTTAAAGAGAAACTCAAGGTTTTCCTGTACGGTGAATGGAAGGGAAAAAGTGTTCTGGTTCTTCCCGCTGTGAGCTACTTCGCCGAGGGGAGCGATGTGAATGTCTTGCCAAAAGAGGAACTTATATCTCCCTTACTCAGGAGGATGGACATAGATAAATTTAAAGTGGTCGGTATACTCGAGGATGACCGCTATCTTGAACTGCCAGAGGTTGGGAAGTTGAGGAGATATGGATAGCAAGAGTTTTCTGAGAATGAGAGAAAGGGCTCTGAGGGCTCTCGAAAAGGCGATTCAGGAAGAGAAGGTGGATGAAGATATCATCGATATCCTCGATATCCTCAACAAGAACAAGAATATCTTCACA
Source organism: uncultured Thermoplasmatales archaeon (assembly GCA_964432835.1). Lineage (GTDB taxonomy): Archaea > Thermoplasmatota > E2 > DHVEG-1 > B18-G2 > B18-G2. The sequence continues at coordinate 13,764 of CAYSPA010000002.1, forward strand.
ACAAGCAGTTGTAGCGGAAGAGCGGTTATTATCGAAGTTCCTTATCCCGGAGCGAAGCCGGGCGCGAGATTTCTCGGAAAATGGCACAAGAGGGTTGAAAAAGAGGATGTGTACCGTTCTCTGGAATCGGCCCGAGGTGGCTTTCTAATGTTCATGGTTCATCCTCCAATAATACATGCTGTCGTCGGGGATCCTCTCACAGGAGAAAAGCTGGTCAAAGCGGCTCTATCAAGCGGTTTTAAAAACTCCGGAATGAGGGGAATTAAAGGTAAAATCGTTGTGGAGTTGAGAAGTACCGAGCGAATGGATGTGCTGATAGGAAAGGATCGCGAGCTCCTCGTTGATGATAGGTACATTGAAGTATTATGTGAGATGGCCAACCTCATGCTTGAAAAGGGTAAGAGAAAACTCCATATTCTGAAGGAATATCTTAACAGGGTAACATTTAATAACTAGCAAAACAAATTCGTAATGGGTGTACGATATGGATGATTTTGAAAACCTGGAAATCCTCCTTGAAAATCCAAACTGCAGCAGAATAAGAAAAGAGATGATTCGCGAGATCTTCAGATACTACGTGTTTCTCGACCCACCAGATATGGAAAATTAAATGTTAAATCTGTTGTTCCTCGATAACCATACCCTTCTTGCAAGCATCCTGTATATCCTCCCAGGATCATCATCTATACTTTTGTTTGCTTCCTTCTTTATGGCTTCCATGTTGAGATACCAGTAATACTTTCTGAACAATCTGTTCTTCTTTTTTATCTCCTCCCTCCTGACCTTCACAAATCTCTCGTTCTGTAAGTCATAAAGGAGAGACCTCACATATTTATCAATGGATGCATCGTCGACCTCATCCCCATTCCTGAAGATGTTGCTTATTATTCTTGCAAGTTTTTTTGCGTCTTCATCATTCATCTCAAATTTGTTCTTGAATGCTTTAAACAGCAGTTTCGTCACTCCTCTCATCTTTAAATACCTCTTTTGAGCAATTAATAAAGCGATTTTTGTACAAATGTTATCAAGTCAAAGAGTTGCATATCTCATAGACCCATGATAACAATAAACATTATATAGAGGTAAAAGTATTTGATGAATGGAGGTGGTGTATGGGAGGAAAGAGGTCGCCCCTGCTCGATGGAACGATCTCGGATGTGAAAATCTTGGAAAGGCATCTCAAAGTTTTGAAAGCGGTGATAGAAAACGAACCAATAGGAATAATAAGGCTTTCTCAGAAGACCGGTCTTCCCCTACATGCCGTAAGATACTCTCTCAGGATACTGGAAGGGGAGGGACTGATAGAGCCATCAAAAAGTGGGGCTATAACAACAGATAAAATTCACGAAGCCCTCGGGATGATAGAATCCACACTCGATGACCTTGTGACCACACTCAAAGACATTAAAAGAGATCTGGAGGTACGGAAAGATTGATCCTCACTTACCAGTTTTTACTTACCCGCTTCTCTCTTGCGCCGGCCGCCGAGGAACATCCCCGCATAGATCAGTAGGATTCCGACAATGGATGCACCTATCCCCATATATCCGGATAGAGGATAGACCGTTGTGATATAGTCGGTCATCATCGCAAAGAGGTGTATCAAGATCACCCCGATAGCAAAAAGAATTCCACCCGAAATTAGCAGGTCTATCCTCATCATGTCGGTCTTGCCTTACCTATTTTTAAAATTTTTGGTGAAAACGAGGCATTTCTAACCGTAGAGCTTAAGAACCAATAACCATATAATGGAGTCACGAGACGGTGATTTTATGGGAAAGAAGGTTGAACTTGAGAAACTGAGATACGGGACGGAACTACTGAAAAGAGGATTTGCAAAGATGCAGAAAGGTGGAGTGATAATGGACGTTACCAACGCGGAGCAGGCGAGGATAGCCGAGGATGCGGGAGCTGTAGCCGTAATGGCTCTCGAAAAGGTCCCCGCCGATATCAGAGCATCCGGTGGAGTGGCGAGGATGGCAGACCCCAAGAAGATAACAGAGATAATGGATGCCGTTTCCATACCGGTTATGGCAAAATGCAGAATAGGTCACTTCGTTGAAGCTCAGGCTCTGGAAGCTCTGGGAGTGGATATGATAGATGAATCCGAGGTTCTGACTCCCGCGGACCCCTTCTACCATATAGATAAAAGAAAATTCAAGGTTCCTTTCGTCTGTGGATGCAGAAATCTCGGGGAGGCCGTGAGGAGGATATGGGAAGGAGCGGCGATGATAAGAACGAAAGGGGAGGCGGGTACGGGAAACGTGATAGAAGCTGTGAGGCACATGAGGATGGTCACTGGTAGTATAAAACACTTAGCTGAGATGGATGATGAAGAGCTTTATATCCTGTCTGAGGAGTACACCCAGAGCTATGCAAAATCCGCCGAAGCAATACTCGGGAGAGAAATCGATGGTAACATACCCGTGTACGGTGACTACCTGTACGATGATATCAAAGAAGAGATTTTTGAGATATTGAAGGAAATAAGAAGACTTCAGAGGTTACCGGTCGTAAACTTTGCAGCCGGTGGCATAGCGACTCCCGCGGATGCTGCGCTGATGATGCAACTCGGAAGTGATGGCGTGTTCGTTGGCTCCGGGATTTTCAAGTCAAGTGAGCCTGAGAAGAGAGCGAGAGCGATAGTCGAGGCGGTAACCCACTTCGACGAGCCGGAGGTGATAGCAGAGGTCAGCAAGGACCTTGGAGAAGCCATGCCCGGCCTTGATATCAAAAGTTTGGAAGTGAAGTTACAAGAGAGAGGATGGTGAAGATAGGCGTTTTGGCCATTCAAGGTGATGTTTCTGAACACGTGCAAGCTATCAATAGAGCCATGAACATCTTTGGTATAAGAGGGCATGTTGTTACCGTGAAGAGAGCGGAAGACGTTGAACATCTGGACGGACTTTTGATTCCAGGGGGAGAAAGTACAGCTATAACGAGGATCATGGACAAGTCTGGACTTACCGAAAAAATCAAAAAAGCGTATGTAGAAAAATCGATAGCGATAATGGGAACCTGTGCGGGATGTGTCATTCTTGCAAAGGAAGTAGAAGGTGGGAAGGTAAGGGGCCTCGAACTGATGGACATGAGGGTCATAAGAAATGCCTTCGGAAGACAGAGGGAATCTTTTGAGGGGTATGTTGAGGTTAAGGGGCTTAAAGAGCCGTACCCCGCAGTATTCATAAGGGCACCCATCATAGAAAGGGTTTGGGGCAACTGTGAGGTGGTGGCAAAACTCGGTGATAAAATAGTGGGGGCACAACAGGATACCTCACTGGCTCTTTCCTTCCATCCCGAGCTCACAGAGGATTACAGGATATATCGGTTGTTTTTTGATATTCTGTAGATGATGGAAAAAATGGATTCAGGCTTTCATTATTGCTGCCAAGAAGATGCCAAGGGATATCAAGGCACCAACCAGACCACCAACAATGGAGACTATCCCCACCGAGAACATTCCCGACGTGAAGGAGCTCCCTATGTAGTGTAGCCATGTGAAATCTATGTAAAGATATCCAACGATGATACCAATGAGCATGAGCAAAGCACCAACCGCTCTGCTTCTGCCGGTGCCGAAGTATGCGGTGAAGACTCCCGCCAGAAATGTGCCAATCGCAAATATCAGCATCAACATGCTTAGAAACAATCCCATCAGTTCACCCATCTTTTACACCTCCTAGAATTTTGTCCCCGTCAGGGTCTTGGTATCGACGACTCCCTTTATAGATCTTATCTTTTTCACGACAATCTCCCCGAGTTTTTCGAAATCGGGCGCCTCTATCTTCGCTATCAGGTCGTACTCTCCAAACAGGGGATGCAGCTCCACTATTTCCTTTATCTTCAGTAGTTCATTGTAAACCTCGTGCTCATGTGCCGGAGCCGTACTTATTAATACAAACCCTACCGCCATTTCAGTTTCACCACCTACCGAAATAGTTTCCATAAATTTAAAGTTTATTAATTATGGCATATCTCATCGTTAATAAAAAGTTGGTGTTTTTAAAAGTAAAAAATCGGTTAGGGCTTAGAAGGATTTATACCGTCTTTGTATCCTTTCGCTAGAAGTACGGCTCCACTTAACATGATGAGGCTTTCTTCTGGGGTAGGATATGAGCCCACCCGATGGGAGAACTTATTTCTGTAGAGTTTGATGGCTTGAATGACCTTTTCAGATTCTCTACCCACCATATCTCGGATATAGGGTCGTAGATCCTCCCACTCTGGCTCTTTTCTCTCCACCGCTTCTTTCATTCCTTTTTCCTCCTTTACCTTAGACTTTATCTTGCTCCAAATGACTTCAATAACTCTTCCAGCTAACAGTACCGAGCAGGTCAAATTCTGGTTCGAGAAGGCATCTAAAGCCTTCTCCAAATCACTAGCATATTCTGGTAGAAAAGGTTTGATGTTATCTCGAACCTCCTTTTCAAGACTATAGAGTCTTTCTCTATCTCGAGATGAAAGTTCGGTGGTGTATAATAAATCATCTATTAGTCTCAGCGTTTTTCTGCTTTCTCCTGCTACCCGTTGTAGGAAAGTCCTAACCTCTCCCTCATTTGCAGAAGGAGGTATAGGTATAACTTTAGGCAAAACCTTCTCTCCAACCTTCTTTCCCAGATAATCTTGTGTTCGATTGCATAGATCCTCATAGTCTTCCCATAAGCCCTCAGTCTCTTCTTCTAGGCGCCTCTCATACAAAGAGGAAAAGGTAAGGCCCATTAAGGCTCTCGAGTCTATATCATCGATGACTTTTAAACAATCCTCAGCTCTCTTCAATAGAGCAAACCACTCTTCTTTAAGAGCATTCATTTCAGCCCTCGTGAAGTTAGAGGTATTCATATTTTCACAGCGGGGACTTTCAGAACAATACTGTAAATCCAAAATACATGGCTTTACTTAAATGCAATGCTCCTTGCTCCGCTACCTAAAAAGAAGGTGGTCCAGAATCGACTGTTATTCTATATTGTTCGCCGTGATGAGTATTTTGTACCGATCATTGAAGCTCCACCCCACTCTATAGCGTTTTGTAAATCATCTGCGCGAGATATGCTCTTACTCAAAACATATCTGATACAGTAAACATCTTCAAGATTCTGTAAGCCTTTTCTTCCATTTTTAAATAAGTTTGAGAAGACACCTGTAGAACTCGGAAAATCGCTCCCTTCGTTTTCGCTTTCGATATATTTAATAATTAAAAACTATTATGGGTCTTGAAAGCTCGAGATGGAGGTGATTTTTAAATGGAAAAAAAGAAGATCCTGGTTGTTGACGATAACCCCGATATTCTGATAACAATCAAAGAAGGTCTTGAAGCCATCGACGATAGTGTTGAGGTTATAGGCGTGGAGAGCGGTGAGGATTGTGTGAGTCTCTTGTCAAGGGAGAAAATAAAACCCGATGTTATACTGCTTGATATAATGCTGCCCGAGATGAGTGGGTGGGAGATATACAACAGATTGAGAGAGAGGGAAGAATGGAAAGATATTCCTATAATCTTCATAACCGCAAGAACCGATGAAAAGGCACGTAAGATTGGTTCCTTCCTTGCCGAGGATTTTATAGAGAAACCCTTCGATATAAGGGAATTGAAAGAGAGAATAGAGCGGGTACTCGAGAAGAGGCAGCAGTAGGAACATAGAAAAATAAAACCACCATTCAGAGACAATTTTTAATACCAGAACTGAAATTATTCCTGTGGGTCGGGGTGGCTCAGCCTGGCGGAGCGCCTGACTCATAAGCGCAGCTCGAGGGTTCGCTGGGAAATCAGGAGGTCGCGGGTTCAAATCCCGCCCCCGACATTATTTATACGGGATTTCTTTTGTGATTAGACGGAGGTATATTTTTATACATACCTGTAGATTAATAATACGGGGAGTGATGGCATGAGAGGAACCGGGTGGATTATTTTATGCATTGTCTTGTTTTTGCTCTCGCCTTTAATCTCCGTAACCCATTTTGCAGAAAACCCCGTTGAAGAGCTTCTCAGAGATGCACACCTCGAAGAGATAGATGGCATAAAAGTTCTGTTCACAAATGGCTCTTTCTACGAACTTGGTTTTCAGCATGGCTACCTTCTGAAAGAAGAGGTGCGGGAGAATGTGAGAGCTTTCATCAGCTACGGGAAAGAGACCGCATCATATGAAAAACTTCTCGAAATGTGGAATACCGTAAAAGCGTATATACCAGACGATTATCTCTCCGAGTTACGGGGCATCGCGGATGGCGCCAACGTTTCTCTCGAAGAGCTGGGAGTATCATATATGATTGTTCCTTTCATAGACCTCGGTTGTTTCAGCTATGCGGCGTGGGGTAATGCCACGGAAGATGGTAAACTGTATCACGCGCGAAGTTTGGATTTTCCACTCATAATAAAAGATCCTGTAACTGGAAAATACATACAGGAAAACTCCGTTCTGATTGTACGGAAGCTCGATGGAGGAATGGTTTCCATCATCCCAACCCTGGCGGGATGGATAAACTTCTATGAGGGTTTCAACGAGAAGGGTATCGTCATAACCGTACAGGCATGCTGGAGCTCTGACCAGACGTTGAAAGGAATACCCATTCAGTTCAGACTCCAGATGGCTCTGGATAAGATGGATACAATAGACGATGCCTTAAATGCTATGCTGTCAAACGGTACACTTGGCTGGAATTTTATAATATCCGATGGAAAAACCGCATATATCGTCGAGGTCACTGCGAATCACAGCTACATTGGTTCTTGGGATGACTCCATCGAAGATAATGCCCCTTTCTGGAAGATCAAAGAGGTTGTGAGACGTACAAATTTCTTCATCGATCCTGAACTTGCGGCAACTCAGAGAAGATGGTACAACCCCGGAGGAGCGATGGGCTTTCTGGCAACCTTCGTGGGTTCTCCATTCTTTCCCATATGGAGAAAGTACAGAGCGATGAGCAGGGAAATCGAAAATATATGGGGAGAGATCGATCTCAATTCCAGCATCTCCATCCTGAGAAAGGTCTATGGAGGGAAAACGGACATGGTGCTTTTCTTCTTTCAGATGATATCGAGAGGTAGGGGAATCCTTTGCGACCTCCATCAGTGGTCATACTGTCCAGATACGGGAGATTTTGTTATTTCCTTCGCCGATTCAAAGAAGCAGTCCCATAAAAACGAACTGCACTACATCAATATAAAGAAACTGTTGGGTTGATTTATCTCATAGTGCCGATTGGCATCCCGCCTCTTCAGAGTCGATGGTGGCTAAAGCCCCTTCCATCCTTTTTAAATCGACTCTCAATCGATGGAATGTCCTATTCCTCCCCTGAATTGAAGAACCTCTTTTCATCCTCTCTCAGCCTGTTCAGATATACCCTTTCCACTTTCTCCTCTTCTTGGAACTTTCTGATGTCCATTTCGACTTCTATGGGCAATGCGCCATCCCTTATCAATCTTGAAAGTTTGTAGATATCAATATCCGATACCTGCTCCCAGATACCGTGCTTTTTCAGCACTTCTTTCAATTCCTCGCGCCTGCCGTCGCCCTTCGATGGGAAAATGCGTCTTTTACCAACGATTACCTTCGCCTTGGCTTTTGTTCCATATACGGTATCGAGACCCTCTCTCTTTGCAAAATCTATGATTTCCTTCTTTGTCTTTTCTATCTCTCTGTCGATTTCCTCCAGCAATTTTTCCCTTTTCTCGAGAAGTTCCGCGTATCTGTCTACAAGCTGAACACCCTTATCAGAGAGATAATCATCGAGTGTTCTGGTTTCGAGTTTGTATCTGTGCTTGTATTCACCGCATATCTGCTTGTATTCACACCAGTCACAAAGTACAGATGGTTTGGCGGGAAATTCGTCGGCATGCTCTATGCGGCGGATGAGTGAGATGAGATACTGCCTCAGTTCTTCGAATTCTTCCTCGTCTTTTCTTATTTCTATCTCTCTATCAAAAGCCAGAAAGTGCCATATCAGTCTTATATCCCTCGCATCGGGATATCTGTCTTTTACGCCTATCGCATATATCGGTAACTGGATATCCTGCTCGATGTACTTGTTGATGGGCAGTGTCATGTTCGTTTTGTAGTCGTGTATTTCGTATATACCTCCATCTCTGTAGGCAAGTCTGTCTATATACCCCAAGATTTTGTATCTGCCCGTGCCATCGAGGTCCACGATGATTCTTTCTTCCAGTGCTATGGTTCTGGACTGGTTGAATGGATAGTATCTCTTGTAGTAATCCCTTACGAATCTCTCGGCCATCTTGAGATAATTATCGGGGGTGTAGTCCTCACTTGTTATGAGAATCCCATTGTTCCATTTTCTCCTCCACTGGTTTCTCAGGTATTCGAGAAGCTCTTCCAGCGTGTTCATCTTCTCGTACATGAGGTCTTTGTAAAGTTTCCTCAGGGTTTCATGAACTATGTTTCCCGTGAAGGACTCTATCGTCTCCTTTATCTCCGTCTTTATCCTGTCTATATATGCAAATCTGTATTTCCTCGGACACTGAAGATAACAGTTGAGTCTGGAATAGGAATAAATGGGCATCTCGAAAAGCGAATTGATTTTGGGTATATTAAATATCGCCACAGGTTTTCTTTCCAGCGAATTGTGAACTCAGAAAATCTCGCTCACGGATTTTGCGGTTTCTATCCATCTCAGAAAGGAGTTGCAGGCTGCCCTCAGGGAACTCGTATCCCTGGATTTTATCTTCAGAATCAGTTTCTTTCCTTTTCTCTCCAAACTAACCGTTGTCTTTGGAATCTTCTTCCTGACTTCGGGATAAACAGATTCATATATTATGGCAGCCTCTCTCTCGCCATCCATCTCCAGTTCTATGACGGCCTCTCTCATTCTAACGCGCTTTAACCCTCTTTGCTATGGGAGGTCTCTCCTTGTAGAATATCTTGCTACCGCAGTACGGGCACTGCAGACCTATACTCTCAACATTGAGGTCAACGGTCTTCTTACATATACCACACTTGTAGCTCACCATACTACTCCCTTCCAAGACCGAGAACCTTCTCGATATTCAAACTCGTATCGGTTCTTGGCACGTATGCTCCGCCGGCGAATACTGCTCCACATTTCCTGCATCTCCAGATTCCGGCGGCATCTCTTTTTACCGCTCTGTGCCCGCATGACGGACATATATGCTTCGCTCTCTGGATGATCTCTATGTCCCTTATGAGTTTTCTTATCTTGACTCCGTATCTCGAAGAAAACCTCCCCGCGGGTCCAACCTTTTTAGTTCTCTTTGCCATCTTCTCTACCCGTGCTCTCGTTAAGTATCTTCCTTATGCGAGTACCGTTATCTATAGCTGCCTTAATAATCTTTCTGACCTCCTCTATGGTGAAACTACCCGATAGCCCCTTCTGCATGGCTCTGATGTTTCCATCCTTATCGGTAGCTACAGTCAGCCTCGCCTCCGCGATTATCTCCTCCTCGAGACACGGGTCCACAGCAATCACGCCTCCATACTTCACAAATGTGCACGATATCGGAGGGTCATTTTTGATGGGAAGGGGCTCATCCTCACCCATGTCAAATCTCTCATTTGGCACCTTTGCGGTCAGCAGTGCGGCGAGGGCGGCGAGCGAGGATGCATCGAAAAGGTTGCCATCATAATCGAGAACGTGAATATCGACGAAGACGATCCATACCTTTTCGCCCGGCTCTATGCACAGTTTTTCCAAGTCTATGACCTCTGTCTCTCTTATTCCCCTATCCACCACCCTGGCAAGTTCGATTGCGTTTTCATCGGGTGGTCCCGCCTCAAATTCCGGTGACGCCATTGGAATTAGCTCAGCATTTGTTGTGAGTACGCCGCTGTCCGGAGTATCGGGATATGGCTCTCCCTGCTCGAGTTTTATTCCCACGAGCGTTTTCGTATTCCCAAGTTCCACCTTGGCTGAGCCCTCCGCCTTTTTGATGATACCGGTCTCTATGCGCAGGGGTCTGTACTCATTGAATGATCTTCCATCTATTCTCTTGTTTGCCTGTGCGAGCTTGTGCATGTACTTTCTCTTTATTTCTGAAACCACCGATTCACTCATTTTCCCTGCCCACCTCCTTAATGTATTTCTCCAGAAGAGCTTCCTTCTGGAGTTTTGATACGATTTCACATCCCTTTATAGCCAGTTCAAGCGCCTCATCGAATTCCTGCGGTGTTAGATGGCCATCCATCTGGAGTAGTAAAATTTCTTTTTTGCGTGGTGCTATGGCTACAGGCATATCTGCTTCTCCATAGTTATCCTCTTCCTTGCACAGATCAAGAACAACCTGACCATCAACCTTACCCGCGGAGCATGCTACAGGAATATCTCTCATTGGTATACCGGCATCGGCGAGCGCAACAGCAGCCGCGGTCAATCCGGCGCATCTTGTGCCGGCATCCGCATCCAGAACCTCTATGTTTATATCTATGGTCGCCCTCGGCAGTTTCTCCACGAGTATTATGTGCTCGAGCGCCTCTCCAACCACCTTCGAGATTTCTATGCTTCTCCTGTCGGGACCGGGTCTCTTTCTCTCTTCAACGCTGAAAGATGCCATATTGTAACGGGCATTGACTATCGCTTTCAGAGGATGCTGCTCGTGTCTTGGCAGTGTCTCCTTTGGCCCATAAACTGCGGCGAGAATCTTGTTGTTACCCCACTCTATATAGCAAGAGCCATCCGCTCTGTAGAGGGGACCCGCCTTTATCTTCACCGGACGGAGTTCGTCCGGTTTTCTACCATCTATCCTCCTTCCATTCTCGTCTATGAGCTTCAAATCCTCCGGTTTTTTGGACATATTATCATTCTCCTTTAAGTAATGCAAGAACCCTTTCCGTTAATCCATATGTGTGAGCCTCCCTTTCTATCAATCTGATCGCCCTCTCTATCTTCTGAATGCCTTCGGGCGTTCCATCCGCCCATATTCTTCCATTCCTGCCAACAAATATTCTGCAGTTTGTGTACCTTTTGAGGGCGGTTATCATGGATGCATTTTTGCCTATTATCCTCGGAACCTTCGTCGGCTCCGTCTCTATAAGTGTGCCTCCATTTATCTTGTGAAGTCCCCTATCTTTGAGGGTAATCTGCACCTTATCCGGCTCTCCAGCAGATTTAACCTTTGCAAGAATCACATCCCCATAATTCAGGAACTTGGATGTGTTGCCAACCTCAACGAACCACGGAACCTCGTTTATGTGAAGGAATGCCGGATATATCGCATTGATGTCAACCATCCAGACGGCGGCGCCCACCTCGATAACGATTCCAACAACGACATCTCCGGCCTTTGGCTCGTACTTTCCTCTCAGAGGCGTTACGGTTATCACGTTATCCTTTATGTTGAGTATACCCAGTCTCTCGGCATATATCTTTCCATCCTCAACGAACGTTCCCGCTCCGGCTTTGTATTTTTTCGTATCACCCAGGTACTGGCTGGGCAGAACTAACTCTCTCGTGGTTTTTCCCTTCCTCTGCATATCCATCAACTCAGCAACTTTGTTTCAACATTTCCTTTGGTGATATCGTTTATCTTCTCATAAAATTCCGCCTGCAAACCCGCGGGAATCTGTATCACACCAACCCACGAGCCATCGGATTGCCATTCTTCCCTGACGAGGGTTCCAAAGTTTCTGACCATACCATACGCCTTACCCGTGTGGGTTGCCGGAATCTTGACCCATATCCTCACCTGCTCCATGGATATGGGTATGACCGGTCTTATCTTTTCCACAACCTCCTTCACCTGCTGGTCAACGGGTTTGAAGGGATCGATGTGAACGCCCGCCTCCTCTATGGCGAGCTCTATCCTCTTTCTCGGATGAGGGAGTTTTGTCCTCGGATCCATGGCATTCTTTGCTATTATCTCGACAATCTGGTTGAATTTTCTCCTCTGCATCTCTCTCCTCTGCTCCGTCGTGAGTTGAATGTTTCCCCTCAGTATGATCTGCTTTGCGACCTCCGCGATATCGGTTGTACCAAAACACCTCTTGATGGATTCCTCGGATGCCCTCTCCCCCTTTCTTGCATCTTTGAAAACCTCGTATGCGGCAAGACTTGACATGATATCCACGTCTTTCCCATCTATGAGATCCGCGGCCGCTTTCGGATCAACCAGTATCTCGAAGTGGTCATCTCCTATCGTCAATCTCGCTATCACAGCCTTTTCCAGACTCGTCAATTACACTCCCCCTAACGCCTTCTTTATATATTCCTTGGTCTCCTCCTTCGAGAGTTTTCTGAACTTCCTGGATGAATCCACCACACCTATCTCGATGGCATCGGGATTTATCTTACCTTCCACTCCTTTGCTGAGGGCTTTTAATCCAAGGATAATGGCTTCATCCTTGTCTATATCCTCACGGTAATGCTTTTCAAAGTAAGCTATCACGTTATCCCGCCCGGCGCCCTCGCTCGTTGCCTTGTACTCTATCATGGCTCCAGATGGGTCTGTTGAGAACAGTCTCGGACCGCTATCATCCACGCCCGCTATGAGGAGGGCTGTTCCAAAGGGTCTCACCCCGCCGTACTGGGTGTAGGTCTGCTTGAAGTCACACAATTTGGTGACCAGCGTCTTTATCTCTATCTTTCTGTTGTAAGTGACCTCATTGACCTGTGCATCTATTCTTGCCCTCTCGACGAGAACCCTGGCATCGGCCACCAAACCGGAGGTTGCACATCCTATGTGGTCATCTATCTGGAACATCTTTTCTATGGATTCCGGCTCGATCAGGCGGGAAGTTATCCTCTTATCTACTATCAGGACCACTCCATCCTTATATTTCAATCCCACGGTCGTCGTTCCCCTCTTTACAGCCTCTCTTGCATACTCAACCTGAAACAGCCTACCGTCAGGCGAGAATACGGTTATTGCCCTGTCATACGCCATATTCGCTGGCTGCATGCCATTATCACCTCAGTTACTCCTACCAGAAATATACAATGGGTGTATATACTTTTTGCATATCTCTTGGGTTAAGCTCTAACGATAACTTCTTTTATAAATTTTTTGCACTCCCTAGCAAGGTCTTCGAAGAATTCTCTGCCGTAGGGTTTCACGCTTCTGAGGCTCTCATCGAATGCATTTTCTGGAACGAATTGCTGAAGAACATATTTTTTCGCGGGAGAGAGTGATTTCGCGATATCCAAAACATCTTCTCTCGTGTGTAGGGATGGCACAACAGTTGTTCTGAACTCATAATCTATACCGCTCTCCTTCACGAGTTCGATACTTTCTTTTATCGGTTCGATATCGATATCCACGCCCGCCGCCGCGCTGTACTTTTCCTTATCCAGCGGGGATTTGACATCCATTGCGATGTAATCCACCAGATTTCTGTCGATCAGCTCTTTTATCTTATCTGGATAATAACCGTTCGTGTCGAGCTTGACTTTCATACCGAGATTCTTCAGTTTCGTGCATAGCTCGTCGATGTCTCTGTGGAGCGTTGGTTCTCCTCCCGTGATAACCACGCCATCCAGGAAATCTGAATTTTCAACGATGTATCTCTCTATATCTGAAAAGTCCAAAGTTGCGTATCGTTCCGGTGAGAGAACGAGCCCATAGTTATGACACATCGGGCACCTGAAATTGCAGTTTGGAAGGAAGATTACGGATGTTATCTTCCCGTCCCAGTCTATAAGAGATGTTTTTACGAATCCCTTTATCTCCATCGTTTTTCCTCCCGAGTATAAAAAAGGGAGGAGAGGTCTCCTCCCCACCTCCACGCTTTAAGGAGCAAATCTGTTCAGGTCAGTCCTCACCCTGTCTTTGAGTTCACCGAGTTTTCCTTTATTCCAAGAGCTCACCTTTGAGAAGAATCCGGTAACTCTCGTTATGCCGTCAACATCCGCGGAGCCGCAGTGCGGGCATGCATCATGAAGACCTCTCGATACCTTTCCACAGGTCATGCAGTGCGTGAACTCAGGCGAGAACGCTATCTGGGCATTCTGTGTATTGAAGAACGTCTTTCTCACAAAGTTTGCTATTGCCCTTGGGTCTGGTCTCGATTCGCCGAGCCATATGTGCGTGAGTGCGCCCGCCTCTATAAGGGGGTGGAATTTACCTTCCAGCTTCACCCTTTCGATCGGAGATAGCGGAACAGATATGTTGAGATATGTGGAGTTCGTGTAGTATATCTCTCCCCTCTTTTTGTCGCCCTTCACGACGGTTGTTGCCTGCAGGGGATAGTGCCTCATATCCAGTTTCGCCAACCTGTATGCGGTTGATTCTGCCGGTGTCTGCTCAAGAGGTAACTTTATACCATACCTCTCACTCAGTTCAGTTGCGATCTTCTTCATCGCCGCTATAATCTTGAGACCGAACTTGTAAGCGTAATCTGACTCGTGCATTTCCTCGCCAAGATGATACTGGACCATCTCATTCAATCCAAGCATTCCCAGCAAAAACGTCGCTCTGTGAAGTCTGTAGTAGGGCTCTCCATCGAGATCCATGGCGAGAAGCGCAAGGGGACCATTTCTTCCCATGCCCAGGAGTTTTTCTATGAAAGCCCTTTTCTGGAGATGCGCCTTTACGGCGAGTTCTATCCTCTCCCTGAGTTTCTCGAATAACCTATCATCATCACCATTGGACTCGTAAGCTATTCTTGGGAGATTTATCGTCACATTCTGCATCGCGGAATATCTCATCTTCCAAGGCTCTTTTGCGTCCTCGAGATCCTCATCGCTCAGATTGAAGGCGAGTCTGCAACATTCTGATATCTTCGCGGTATCTCCTCTGTCAAAAACGAAGTAGGTGTTTCCTTTCTCGGCGGCGACCTCACTTATCTTGTAGAGGAACTCTTCATGCCCCTCTGTCGAGAAGAACTTGTCCGTCATGTGAACGTTTGGCTTGGGGAAGAAGAATGGTCTGCCCTGGGCGTCCCCTTCATAGTATACCTCAAACAGCGCCATGGCGAATCTCTGCGCTTCTTCAACGTAATCGGCATAGGTGTTTCCCGTGTACTTTCCTCCGGGACCTATAGCTGGAACATCCTCGAAATGCTTCGGGCATTCCCAGTATATGTTGATATCACTGAATATGCTCTGCCCTCCTCTCGCTACCGCCTGCTGCGCGAACTCGTATATCAGAATCTGCGCGAGCTGTTTCATTCTTCTCTCGTCCACACCAACGAGATATGGGGCAAGGAACAGGTTGAATGCATCCCATCCTATTGCACCGGCAAAATGCCCCTGGAGGGCGGCGGAAAATTTGATAACCTGCTCTATGAGGACCTCCGGGTGTTTTGCGGGTCTCGCTATGGAGAGGGCATTTGGAAGGTTCAAACCAAATTTCTTGACATATTCTATATTCTGCCCGGAGCAGTAGGGTCTATCGATCATTCCGAGATCGTGCAGATGGATATCTCCTCGCATGTGAGCATCTGCAACATCTTGGGAGAATACCTCTATCAGGGCATATTCTTTCTTTATCCTCTCCGCAAGTGTCAGGTTCGTTGCTTCTGGACCATGGGGGACATTCGCGTTCTCCTTGTTGGGATTTATGATGATCTGTCTCGCATCGTAGAGCGGAACGCCGAGTCTCGTGTGCTGTCTCCTTATGTGCTCGAGACCGTATTCAATGAGTTTTGCGTTTGTTAGTTCTCTAACGAGGGGCGCCGTAACGTAATTCAGACCCAGATTTTTGATGAGTTTTTCCACTTCCTTTGCTATTATTCTCGCCGCATCCTCGCTTATGTCCGTCTCCCTGAGTAAAGCGTCGACAATTTTCTCTCTGTTCCACTTGTGAATTTCCTCGTCCGATGTTCTCACGAACAGAGAGAGGTCTGTCGCATCCGCCGTATCTTGCTTTGCTTCTTTCAGGGTGATCGCGTCGAGGTAGATACGGCTACGCCTATTATCTTCCAGACGAAGCATGTCAGCCCTTCCTTCAAGGTTTTTTGTGGGTGTGAGAATGCTCAGTATTTGCCCATTTATCTAAATTTTTGCATCAACCTTTTTATCACCAACTTTACCAAAGAGAAATGTATTTATTACCAGCCTTGTTACCAATTTAGGGGAGAGAGATGGAAATCTTCAGAAAAAATTTCACATTGCAGGATAAAATTTTCGAATATTTAAGAGAAGGTGAAGATTCGATATCCGGTCTTCACAGAAAACTCGAAAAGGAAGGGATAAAACTGCACAGACTTGTACTAACCGGATATCTCAAGGCACTCTCAGATGTTGGTGCGCTGAAAGAGAGCGAGGTCAAGCCCTCAAAGGTGTATTCTTTGAAGCCAACCAGAAGGAGAGATGTGTACGAATTTGTTGGAGATGTCGTGAGAGATTTCGCAGATTCCAAAAAGGAACGGGCGCGACTGTGCGTGTATGTCCTGCAGAGATTGTTCAGAAGACCCATCTTTTTGGAAGAAGTGAAGAGATGTGGAGTGGATGTTGATGATGTCGAAGCGACCAAGATCGGGGGAGAAGAGAGACTGCAGGCAAGAAAAACCCTATCAAATACTTACATCAAGTTACCGTACAACGACCCCGCATACATGATAAAGGATGATGAAAAGATGGACAAAATTTATGTGGAGATACTGAGGGGTATAGTTCTGCAGGCTCTCGGTGCAAAAGCATTCGTGTTCAAAGGGAAACAGCTCAAACTGGAATAAAAAGAATCTTAATGCCCCCTATCCTCGCCCCAGATGATTTTATGAATCTGCAGAGACAGGCGTGCATCTATACCATCCTCTATCATAAGCTCTGCTATTTTTCTGTAATCTGTTCCCCACACGGGCTGAATGATGATCTTGCATTTTGGTTTGTATTTTGATATGACCTGTTTTGAATAGGAATAGTCGTTCTCGTCTCCAACGACAAACTTGAGCTGGTCGTGAGTTCTCAGCAGAGATATGTTGTCGAACAGCATCCTATCTTCCATTCCCGATGAAGGTGTTTTTATATCCATCGAGATTGTGAAACGCCCTCCGTACCCATCGAACGTATCTATCACTTTTTTCAGACCTATGCTTCCATTGGTTTCAAGCAGTACCATATATCCTCTCTTATGTTTCAGAAGAGATTCTATTAGATTAAATGTTTCCTCCTGTAGGAGGGGCTCTCCCCCAGTTACACACACGTACCTGCTCTTGAAATGCTCTATCCTTTTCATTATTTCGTCCACATCGATATCTTCTCCTTCATAGAAAGCATACTGTGTATCACAGTATCTGCATCTCAGATTGCATCCCGTTAATCTTATGAATATTGTAGGATACCCTGAGAGCTCACCCTCTCCCTGGATGGAATGGAATATTTCGCACACCTTCATCTACTCACCTTCACATCCAGTAAAAGTAGCATAAAGTATTTATATAAGTATTATTATTTGGGTATCTCTGCGTCAGTGTAGAGTATGCAACATGAGAAGGGGGTATGCATGGGCATTCGGGCCTGTAGCTCAGCCAGGTAGAGCATCTGGCTTTTAACCAGGTGGTCATGGGTTCGAATCCCATCAGGCCCGCTCGGGATCGGGAGGATGGCTCAAGATATGAAAAAGAAGAAATTCAACATCCTCGACCACGAGCTCGTACCAGAACACGTAATCCTATCCAAAGAGGAGGCGGAGGAAGTTCTCAAAAAATTCAACATCAAACC
Source organism: uncultured Thermoplasmatales archaeon (assembly GCA_964432835.1). GTDB lineage: Archaea > Thermoplasmatota > E2 > DHVEG-1 > B18-G2 > B18-G2. The sequence goes on from CAYSPA010000002.1 coordinate 31,326, forward strand.
CGAGCAACTGCCAAAGATACTGACAACGGATCCCGTTGTGAAAGCCATAGGGGCAAAGAAGGGGGACATCATAAAGGTTATAAGAAAGAGCAAAACCGCTCTGAAATCTGTAGTGTACAGACTCGTTGTTGAGGAAAGTGAGATTTCACCTGCAAGAGATATATCCGCGGAGATGTTTGGAGAGGAGTGAGGGTATGAGGGAATTGGTTGATGCTTTCTATAGAGAGAGGAGCATCGTAAACCACCAGATTGCATCCTATAATGATTTCCTGAGGAGGAGGTTGCAGAACATAATAAGCACAACAACCGTTGGCGAGGCGGGCGAGGGCGAGGAGACGGAAAGAGGTTTCATCTATCCGGAGATCGAGGGTTTCAAAATAAAACTCGGAAAGATAAAGGTTGGAAGACCGGAAGTAAAGGAAGCAGACGGTTCGGTGAGAGAGCTCTTTCCAATGGAGGCGAGGTTGAGAGACCTCGATTATGAGGCACCCATCTGGCTGGAATTTATTCCGATAAGAGACGGTGTGGAATATGAGCCCGAGATAGTGAGAATAGGCGAGCTACCAATAATGGTCAAATCCCTCGCATGCAACATCTCGAAAGAGGCTTTTGAAGAAAGAGAGGGGAGAGAACTGACGGATGAGGAATATAAGGAGCTCCTCATAAAAGCTCAGGAGGACCCACTTGATCCGGGTGGATATTTCATCAGTAACGGAACGGAGAGGGTGCTTGTAACCGTCGAAGACCTTGCTCCCAACAGGGTGCTGGTCGAGAAAGATACGCAGTATGGGACCGAGATAGAGGTTGCAAAGATATTTTCCCAGAAGGAAGGTTACAGGGCACTGACCGTCGTCGAAAAGAAGAGAGATGGTATTCTGATGGTCTCCCTGCCCACCACGTATGGACAGATACCGCTCATTATCTTGCTCAAGGCTCTCGGAATGGAAAACGATGAAGAGATAATGGATGTCATGGCAATGGAGCCGGAGCTGGAGCCATATGTGCTCGCAAATATAGAGGAATGTACGAATGAATACGGTATAACGAATCAGGAAGAGGCGATCGCATTCCTTGGCAAAAAATTTGCGGGGGGACAGGCCAGGGAGTACAGGATCAAAAGGGTGGAAACGATCCTGGACAAAAATCTCCTGCCCCATCTCGGAGACACTCCAGCCGATAGAATCACGAAGGCGGTTTTCATGGCGAGGATGGGAACGAGGGTTCTGGAACTGGCTCTCGGTCTGAGAGAACCCGATGATAAAGATCACTATGCAAACAAGAGATTGAAACTCGCCGGAGACCTTATGGAAGATCTCTTCAGGGTTGCTTTCACCGCTCTGTGTAAGGATATAAAATATCAGATTGAAAGGGTTCATGCCAAAGGAAAGGAGATAAGGATAAGTTCGTGCGTCAGGTCCGATGTTCTCACACAGAGGCTTCATCACGCCATAGCCACCGGAAACTGGGTCGGAGGGCGCGCCGGAATATCTCAGCTTCTCGATAGAACCAGCAACCTCTCCACCATCAGTCATCTGAGAAGGGTCACATCGCCCCTCGCCAGGTCACAGCCCCATTTCGAGGCGAGAGACCTTCATTCGACCCAGTGGGGAAGGTTGTGTCCGAATGAAACTCCCGAAGGACCAAACTGTGGTCTGGTGAAAAATCTCGCTTTAACCGTTGACATATCCGAAGGGTATGACGAAAAAGAGGTTGAGAAGGTTCTGAGAGACTTGGGTCTGAAGGAGGTTACAAAGGAGACCAGGGGTTCAAGGGTGTATCTCAACGGTGATCTCATAGGAATACATCCCAATGGAAAGGAACTGGTTAAACAGTTGAGAGACAGGAGGAGGAAAGACCTCCTTCACCACGAGGTCAATGTGTGCTACTATGAGGACTCAAACGATGTTGTGATAAACTGCGATAGCGGTAGATTAAGAAGACCCCTTCTCGTTGTGGAAAACGGAAAACTTCTGCTGACAAAACAGCATATCGAGGATTTGAAGAGTGGGAAAAAGAAATGGAGCGATCTCATAAAGGAAGGTATCGTGGAGTATCTGGATGCAGAAGAAGAGGAAAATGCATACATTGCCCTCAGCGAGGAGGAACTAACGCCGGAGCACACTCACATGGAAATTGATCCGATGTGCATACTCGGCGTAAGCGCCGGCCTGGTGCCGTATGCGGAACACAACTCTTCTCCGAGAATCACGATGGGGGCGGGTATGGGCAAGCAGGCTTTAGGTTTCTTCGCATCAAATTACCGTATAAGGTCTGATACCAGGTCTCACCTTCTCCACTACCCGCAAGTCCCTCTGGTTCAGACTCATATAGCAAGATATGTGGGGCTTCTCGACAGACCCGCTGGTCAGAACTTCGTCGTTGCGGTTTTATCATACAAGGGCTACAACATGGAAGATGCTCTCATACTGAATAGAGCGAGCGTTGACAGGGGGCTGGCGAGGAGCACATTCTTCAGAACATACAGCGCGGAGGAGAGGAGATATCCGGGTGGTCAGGAGGACAGATTCGAGATACCAAAACCCGGAGAGTGCAGGGGTGTCAGAAGCGAGGAGGAATACGGGAATCTTGACGAAGATGGTCTCATATATCCAGAATGTGTGGTAAACAGCGACGATGTTCTCATCGGAAAGACATCTCCACCCAGATTTATAGAGGAGCCAACAGATTTTCTCACGCCTCAGAAGAGAAGGGAAACCTCGGTCACCGTCCAGCACGGAGAGAGGGGAATAGTCGATAAGGTTATGCTCTCCGAGTCGGTGAGTGGGGCAAGGATGGTCAAGATAAAAGTCAGGGATGAAAGAATTCCCGAGCTCGGGGATAAATTCGCATCAAAACATGGCCAGAAAGGCGTTGTTGGGTATATAGCACCCCCGGAGGATATGCCTTTCAACGAGGAAGGTATATCCCCCGACCTTATAATCAATCCCCACGCCATCCCGAGCAGAATGACCGTGGGACACGTTTTGGAGATGATAGGGGGGAAGGTGGCAGCCCTGGAGGGGAGGTTCGTAGATGGTACCCCGTTCAGTGGTGAGCCAGAGGAAGTCTTGAGAAAGGCACTGATTGCGAATGGTTTCAAGCACACCGGAAAGGAGGTACTTTACGATGGAGAGACCGGAAAAGCATATGAGTGTGATATATTTGTTGGCTGCATATATTACCAGAAGTTACATCACATGGTTGCGGGCAAGATGCACGCGAGGAGCAGGGGACCCGTGCAGATTCTTACAAAACAACCGACGGAGGGCAGGTCAAGGGAGGGAGGATTGAGATTTGGAGAGATGGAGAGAGACTGTCTGATAGGTCATGGGGCATCCATGGTCATAAAGGACAGATTGCTGGATGAATCCGATTTGACGGTGAAGTACATTTGTAACAACTGTGGACACATAGCTATAGTCGACAGGCACGGGAAGCTGAAATGCCCGGTGTGCGGAGACAAAGCGGAGATTTACCCGGTGGAGATGAGTTACGCCTTCAAATTACTCCTTGATGAGCTCAAGTCCATGTGTATAGCTCCAAGATTGAGACTCGAATCCCTGGTGTGATGGAGTATGGTGGAGACGGGCGTAACAAAGAAGATAGGAAAGATAGAGTTCGGTGTGCTATCTCCGACAGAGATAAGAAAGATGAGTGCAACCAAGGTTATAACGGCAGACACCTACGATGATGATGGTTTCCCCATACCGATGGGGTTGATGGACCCGAGGCTCGGTGTTATAGAGCCGGGACTCAGATGTAAAACCTGTGGATTGAGAGCGGGGAAGGATGGTTGCCCCGGTCATTTTGGACATATAGACCTCGCGATGCCCGTCATCCACGTTGGTTTCGTGAAGGAGATAAGGGATTGTCTCAGGGTAACGTGCAGAAACTGTGGAAGAATCATCCTTCCGGATGAGAGAATAGAATATTACAAAAAATTGAGAGAGAATTACATAAAAGAGGGGAAGGATACCAGCTACATACTGAAGGCTATCATAAACGAGGTGAAGGACGTCGAGAAATGCCCCAGATGTGGCAGAGAGATTGGAAAGATAGAGCTGGATAAACCGACGACTTTTAGAGAAAATGGTAAAAAACTGACGCCCGCAGAGATAAGGGAGTGGCTCGAAAAAATCCCCGACGAGGACCTGCCATTGCTCGATATAGAGAAAAAGGCAGCGAGACCGGAGTGGTTCGTCTTAACCGTATTGCCTGTCCCGCCAGTTACGGTCAGACCATCCGTGACTCTGGAGACCGGAGAAAGAAGCGAGGATGACCTGACACATAAACTCGTGGATATCATAAGGATAAACCAGAGGTTGCAGGAGAACAGGGACGCCGGCGCCCCTCAACTTATAGTGGAAGATCTGTGGGAACTGCTCCAGTACCATGTGACCACATATCTGGATAACCAGACATCGGGAATACCTCCAGCCAGGCACAGGTCGGGAAGACCCCTCAAGACCCTCGCTCAGAGATTGAAAGGCAAGGAGGGTAGATTCAGGAGTAACCTATCTGGTAAAAGAGTCAACTTCTCCGCGAGAACCGTGATATCCCCGGATCCCAACCTGAGTATAAACGAGGTTGGTGTGCCCGTTGATATGGCAAGGGAGCTGACCGTCCCGGTGAAGGTCACCGAGCATAACATAGAATGGTGCAGGATGATGGTGAGAAGGGGTTCGAACCCAACGACGGAGAGGGGAGAATACATACCGGGAGTGAATTATGTCATAAGAGAAAGAGGCGGTATAAGACAGCGAATAAAGGTCACTGAAAAGAATAAAGACGATCTGGCAGAAAAACTCGAGGAGGGAATGATCATAGAGAGACAGTTGATGGATGGAGATATCGTGCTTTTCAACAGACAGCCTTCTCTGCACAGGATGTCCATGATGGGGCATAAGGTGAGAATCGTTCCCTTCAAGACCTTCAGGTTTAATCTCGCGGTATGTCCGCCGTATAATGCGGATTTCGATGGAGATGAGATGAATCTGCACGTGCTGCAGGGCGAGGAGGCGAGGGCGGAGGCGGAGATTCTGCTAAAGGTTCAGGAGCACATACTTTCCCCGAGATTTGGAGGACCCATAATAGGTGCCATTCATGACCACATTTCCGGTTGTTTCCTTCTCACGTATGGGGATAGGAAAATCCCCCTTGATGATGCGGCGAGGATTCTGTCCAACGTGCCCGATAAGGAGAGGCTTCCCAAGATACATACCGACGAGAAAGGTAAGAGATTCGTTTACGGAAAGGACATATTCAGTACTATTCTTCCAAAAGACTTGACCATCTCGTTCCCCGCAAAGATCTGTTCCCATCCGCCTCTGGATGATCCAAAGAAATGCCCGACAAAGACCTGTGTGATAATCGAGAGAGGTGTTCTCAAACAGGGAGTGATAGACGAGAATGCAATAGGTGCGTTCAAGGGTATAATAATAGACAGGATAGTCAGACAGAAAGGCGTCGATGCTGCGCGTAAATTCATCGACCAGGTCACGAGGCTCGGTATAGCGGCGATAAGCACCTTTGGTTTTACGGTGGGTATAGATGAGGAGGATATACCCGTAGAGGCGCAGAGGAAAATCGAGGAGGGTATAGAGAAAGCCAAAGAGAAGATCGATCAGCTTATAGAGATTTACAAGAGGGGTGAACTCGAACCCCTGCCCGGAAGAAGCTTGGAAGAAACCCTCGAGATGGAGATAATGAGGGTCACTGGAAAGGCAAGGGATATGGCTGGAGAGATAGCAAGTAAGTATCTCGGTCTGAACAACAGCTCCGTTATCATGGCGAGGTCCGGTGCGAGGGGTAGTATGCTCAACCTATCTCAAATGGCGGGATGTGTGGGACAGCAGGCGGTAAGGGGAGAAAGGATTCACAGAGGGTACAGGGGAAGAACATTACCGCATTTCAAAGAGGGTGACATCGGAGCGGAGGCGAAGGGTTTCGTTTCATCGAGTTATAAGAAGGGATTATCGCCAACCGAATACTTCTTCCACTCAATGGGAGGTAGAGAGGGTCTCGTCGATACCGCAGTTAGAACATCGAGGTCTGGATACATGCAGAGGAGATTGATAAACGCCCTGGAAAACCTGAAGGTGGAGGAGGATATCAGCGTGAGGGATACCGATGGAGCAATTATACAGTTCGTCTACGGAGAAGATGGGATAGACCCGACAAAAAGCGCACATGGTAAAGCTGTAGATTTTGGTAAGATAGTGACCGAGATAAAAGGAGGGTGTAAGTGAGTATGGCGAAGAATGCACCCTCAAAAGAGGATATTCTCAAAAGGATAGCCAAATACATCAAGAAAAAGAAATACTTCCTTCCACCGGGTGTGCAGGAAGAGATGGCGGAATGGATTATCAATGAGAAGTTGTTTGATAAGATAGAGGAATTTGTGGACAGAACCTTTGAGCAGTACCGCACAAATATGATAGAGCCCGCGGAGGCTTGTGGCATAGTGGCTGCGCAGAGTATAGGAGAGCCCGGTACGCAGATGACGATGAGAACCTTTCACTATGCGGGTGTGGCGGAGATAAACGTTACCCTCGGTTTGCCGAGACTTATAGAGATAGTGGACGCTAGATCCACGCCGTCGACCCCCATGATGACCATCTATCTGGAAGGCGCGTACAGGGTTAATGCGGAGATGGCACAGAAGATAGCAAACAAGATAGAGATGACGAGGTTACAGGATATAGCGGACTTTCGCCTCGATATAGAGAATATCGTGATATATGTGGATATAGATGAAAAAAGCATAGCTCGCAGAGATATCAAAAGAGAGGACATCATAGATAAGATCAAGAAAATCAAGAGGATTAGGGTCGAGGAAGAGAATGGAAGTTTAAAGGTTATCCCCGAGGAACCCAGTTATAAGGGTCTCCTCATGCTCGCCGAGAATCTGAAAAAACTCAAAATAAAAGGCATAGATGGGATAGAGAGGGTCATCATAAGAAATGAGCCGGGAGAAGGATACGTGATTTACACGGAGGGTAGCAATCTAGAGGAGGTTCTGCAGATCGAGGGTGTCGATTCAAGGAGAACGAGAACCAACGATATACAGTCCGTTGCCAGGGTGCTTGGAATAGAGGCTGCAAGAAATATGATAATAGAAGAGGCTCACAACACCCTGATGGAGCAGGGTTTGCACGTTGATATAAGGCATATCATGCTGGTTGCAGATATAATGACGGTTGATGGCACGGTGAGAGCCATAGGAAGACATGGGGTCAGTGGAGAGAAGAGCTCTGTACTATCGAGAGCTGCCTTCGAGATTACGGTGAATCATCTCCTCAGAGCGGCGAGAAAGGGAGAAGTCGATGAGCTCAAGGGAGTCGCAGAAAATATTATAGTGGGACAACCTATAACTGTTGGAACGGGAGCCATTAAATTGGCGATGGGCAGAAGGAGGAAGTGAGAGCATGCCGATGGATGTGGAGAGAGCTTTCAAATCCCTGATGAAGGAGGGTAAGGTCATCATAGGACTGAGGAAAACAAAGAGAGCTTTGATGGAGAGAAAGGCAAAGATGATCGTGATAGCAAACAACTGTCCGGAAAAGGAAGAGGTCGAAAGAATCGCCGCCGATAACAACATACCGGTATACAGGTTCCAACGAAAGGGTGTAGACCTCGGTGCAACCTGTGGCAAACCCTTCTCGATATCGGTTTTTGCCGTTATCGATGAGGGAAAGGTGGACCTGCAGAAACTACTCAAAGAGAGTTAGAAAATGGCGGAGAGGGTAATATCAAACGATGATATGCAGAGAATAAGGTTAGCCACATCTATAACCAAGGCGGATGTGATAGATTGCATCGAAGATGATGATACCATAGTTTTCGTCGTGAGCAAAGGTTTCCTCGGCATGGCGATAGGCAAAAATGCGAGGAATATAGAGAAGCTCAAGGAGATTCTGAAAAAGAACGTGAGATTCATCGAGATAGACGATGATGAAAGAAAGTTTGTGTCAAATCTTTTCAAACCATTTAAAGTGGATGATGTTGTCATAGAGAAGGTTGGAAACAAAAATGTGGCGAAGATAAAGGTTTCGCAAGCCGAAAAATCAAAGATTATAGGGAGAGGGGGTAAGAACGTCAGATTGGCAAGGATGGTGGCACAGAGACATTCGTCCATAGACGATATACAGATCGAGTGAATTTGGGGTTAAAAAATCGAAAAACTATAAGTTTCTTTCAGATATTCAGCGTGGGGGTAGGAACTTGAGGATAAAGGAGCATCCCATTCTGAGCTTCGAGAGAGGCAGAAAAGTTCACTTCTACTTTAATGGAAAGAAAATCTACGGATATGAAAACGAGAGCATCGCGGCGGCGCTGATCGCGAATGGCATCACACAGCTATCCAAAAGTCTAAAATACAACAGACCGAGGGGATTTTTCTGTGGAATAGGAAAATGCGCCTCCTGCAGAATGAGAGTCGATGGGGTTCCAAATGTAAGAACGTGCATAGAGAGAGTGAGAGAGGGGATGAAGGTAGAGACACAGGAACCCCTCGCGGAACTTCCCTCGAAAGAGTTCGATGATAAGGGAATCGATACGCTGGAATGTGACGTTCTCGTTATCGGTGGAGGTCCCGCCGGGATGTGCGCCTCTTTAGAGGCATCAAAATACGGTGCGGATGTTATCATAGTCGATGAAAACCTCAGGCTGGGTGGACAGCTCATAAAGCAGACGCACAAATTTTTTGGCTCCAGACACGAGATGGCGGGAAAGAGGGGAATAGATATAGCAAGGGAACTCGAGAAAGAGATAGTCGAAAATAGAAGGATAAGGGTTTTTCTCAAATCCTCTGTTTTTGGCTATTACGAAAGTGACCATGGGCACCTCTTCGGGATGGCCCAGAGACTGGATGACATGAGCGAAAAAGTGTACAAAGTAAAGTGCAAAAGCGCGGTCATAGCAAGCGGAGCATCGGAAAACTTCTTGGTGTTTCCAAACAACGACCTTCCCGGCGTCTACGGCGCCGGCGGGGTGCAGACGCTCGTAAATGTGTATGGCGTCCTGCCCGGAAAAAAGGTCCTTATGGTGGGTTCTGGAAATGTTGGTCTCATAGTTTCCTACCAGTTATTACAGGCAGGTATGGAAGTAAAGGCGGTTGTCGAGGCTCTGCCAAAGATAGGTGGATACTTCGTTCATGCTGCAAAGCTCAGAAGATTTGGTGTACCCATATATGTCTCTCATACCGTGAAGGAGGTTCACGGAGAAGATAAGGTCGAGGGTGCAACGATAGTGAAGATTGATGAGAACTGGAAGGAGATTCCCGGAACCGAGAAGAGGATAGATTGTGATGTCGTCTGCCTTGCGGTCGGTCTTTCTCCCTCGGTTAGAGTCGTATCACTCACCGGGGCGGATATAAGATACATTCCCGAGGCTGGAGGATATGTGGCGATTCACGACGATTGTATGGAAACGACAAGAAGAGGCATATTTGTGGCGGGAGATTTATCTGGAATAGAAGAGGCATCCATCGCCATGCTGGAGGGAAAGCTCGCTGGTCTGTACTCCGCAAAGAGGGCTGGAAAGGATGTGGATGAAGATAAAGCGAATGAATACAGAAAAAGGCTCGAGGAGCTGAGAGCGGGACCGTTTGGAGAAAGAGGCAGGTTGGCGAAGGAGAAAATCGGGAGGTTGTGGAGGGAATGCCATTAAAAGATTATGAACAAACGGGCGCAATTAGTGTAGATGAAATAAAAAAGCCCGGCGAGGAGCATCTCAAGAGGGGGGTTGCCATAATCGAGTGTGTTCAGGAGATCCCGTGCAATCCCTGCGTCGATGCCTGCCCCTTTGGCGCCATATCGATGGAAAACCTGAACGCGATTCCGCAGATAGATTACGATAAATGCAGGGGTTGTGGAAGGTGCGTCTCCGTATGTCCGGGTCTGGCAATATTTGTCGTCAGGGTGAGGGGAGAGGATGGCTTCGTGACCCTACCCTATGAGATGCTACCCATGCCGGAAAAAGGAGAGGTCGTTGATGTTCTCAACAGGGAAGGTAAGGTGATGGGAGAGGGAGTGGTCACAAATGTGAGGGTAGAAAATAAGACCGGCGTGATAACCGTCAGGGTCGATAAGAACCTCATAATGGAGGTGAGGAATATTTGTCCAAAAAGATAGTTTGCAGATGTGAGGATGTGACCGAAGAAGATATACTGAAGGCGATAGATGAGGGTTATACGGATTTTGAGGAGTTGAGAAAGAAACTTCGAATAGGTATGGGAACCTGTCAGGGCAGGACATGTATAATGCTTGCGCTCAGGATTCTCGCCAGAAAGACCGGAAAGAGTATAGAGGAGATTGAGAAACCGAGTTTCAGACCCCCCGTTGTTCCGATAACCCTGGGCTCTCTTGCCGGTGAGGAAGATGAAGGTTGATGTCGTCATCATAGGTGGAGGTATAAACGGCTGTTCGCTCGCATACCAGTTATCAAAAAGAGGTATTGATGTTGCTCTCTTTGAGAAAAACTACATCTGCTCGGGTGCAACGGGTAGATGCGGTGCGGGAATAAGACAGCAGTGGAGTACAAAGGAGAATATAGTGCTGGCAAGGGAAAGCGTGAAGATTTTCAGCAATCTCTCGAGGGAATTGAAGGAGGATATAGGTTTCAGGCAGGGCGGATATCTCGTGGCCATACACGATGAAAAGGAGTTGAAAGAGGCGGAGGAAAGGGTCAAACTGCAGAGATCTCTGGGTGTTGATGTGAAAATCATCGATAAAGACGAGATAAGGGAAATCGTTCCGATACTTGATCCGGATGGAATGCGAGCGATAGGTGCCACCTTCTGTCCAACCGACGGGCATGCGGACCCTTTCAAGACGACCTTCGCATATGCCAGGAGAGCGATAGATAATGGCGCAAAAATATTCACCCACAGAGAGGTTAACAAGATATTCGTGGAGAAGAATAAGGTGAAGGGAGTTGCTGCGGATGGTGAAAGGATTATTTGCGATTATGTGATAAACTGCGCCGGCGCCTGGTCGAAGATGGTCGCAAAGATGGCGGGCATAGATATTCCGAACAGACCCCTGAGAAAGGAAGCGATAGTAACCGAAAAAATGAAGAGGGTGTTTGATGCCATGGTTATATCATTCAGGGATGGGATATATTTCAGTCAGCAGAGCGAGGGGAATATTCTCGGAGGGATTCCCGGACCGGATGAGAGGGAGGGATATCTCTACCAGCCCACCTTCTCTTTTTTGAATCACATGGCAAGAACCTTAACGAGATATGCGCCCGTGCTCAAGTTTGTGAGAGTCCTCAGACACTGGACTGGATTCTATGATGTATCTCCGGATGCCAGACCCATCATCGGGGAAGATACCGAGATTAAGGGATTCATACACTGCCATGGCTTCAGCGGGCATGGGTTTATGTTGTCTCCGATGGTTACCAAGATCATCTCGGATTACATATCGGATGGGAAGGATTCGGATTATCTTCACAGTTTGAGTATAGAAAGGTTCAAAGGTAAGGATATATCGAGAGAGGTTTCGATTGTGGGGTGAGGATAACAATAATAAATCCTTATACTATCAAAGGGTGATGAATTACAGAGATATAGGGTTCAGAGCGGGTCTCGAGATACACCAGCAGCTCGATACAAGGAAGTTATTCTGCAGTTGCCCTTCCACTCTTTCAGAGGAATTCGAGGCGAATTTTGAAAGATTTCTCAGACCGACGAAAAGCGAGCTCGGAGAGGTAGATATTGCCGCTCTCGCCGAGGCGATGAAAAAGAGAAAATTCGTCTATCTTTCCTCGAAGAAAAACTGCTGTCTCGTCGAGTGGGATGAGGAGCCACCGCACAGCATAAATAAAGAGGCTCTGGAGGTTGGATTGAAAGTTGCTCTCATGATGGATGCAAGGATCGTGGATGAGGTTCACATAATGAGGAAGATAGTTATAGATGGCTCAAACACCACGGGTTTTCAGAGGACCGCCCTTTTAGCTCTCAACGGTAAAGTCAAGGATGTGGGCATAGAGACCATAGCGATAGAAGAAGATGCTGCGAGGAAAATAGAGGAGAAGGGTAACGTGGTCAAGTATGGAATAGACAGGCTTGGCATACCTCTGATAGAGGTTGCAACCTCCGCAGATATCAGAGACCCGAAGCATGCAAGGGAGATAGCGGAGTACATTGGCTCGATCTTCAAGGTCGTGGGAAAATGCAAGAGAGAGCTGGGTGCGATAAGACAGGATATAAACGTCTCCATCAGGGGAGGGGCAAGGGTCGAGATAAAGGGTGTCCAGTACCTCTCCGCAATAGAAAGGGTTGCAGAAAAAGAGGTCCTGAGACAGCTTGATCTGATAGAGATTTCGAAGATTTTGAAAGAGAGGAAGGTTAGCGAGGATGATATTGAAAGGTGCGAGCCGAGAGAGGTCACAGATATGCTCAGAGATTGTAAGTCGAAGATAATAGAGAGGGGGTTGAAGGAGGGAAAGAGAATATTCTGCATAAAGCTTCCCGGTTTCGGGGGGTTGCTCAAGAGAGAGAATTCCAGACTGGGGAGAGAATTTGCGGTGCATGCGAGGATGAGGTCCGGTATCAAGGGATTGATACACAGCGATGAATTGCCCGGATATGGCATAGAAAAGAAGTTTGTTGATGAGTTGAGGGAGTTTATGGAACTTGGAGAAGACGATGCCTTTGCGATATTCATTGGTAAAAGGGAGATCGTCGAAAAGGCTGTGGAGGGAGTGAAGGAGAGGGCAAAACAGGCACTCAAGGGAGTGCCGGAGGAAGTGAGAAGAGCCCTGCCGGATGATTCGACGGAGTACATGAGACCTCTGCCCGGAGCTGCGAGAATGTATCCGGAGACGGATATTCCACCCGTGAGAATAACAAAGGAGTATATAGAGAAATTGAAAAGGAGTCTACCGGAGAAGCCCGAGATCCAGATGAAGAGGATCAGAGAAAAATATAACTTAAACGATGAGCAGGTGAGACAGCTTTTCAATTCGGGTTATTTGAAAGAATTTGAGGCACTGGCTGAAAGATTTCCGGAGCTGTCCAACGTGATAGCGAGAATCATTCTCAACACCATACCGGAGCTGGAGAGAGAGGGCGTGGATGTGAGCTGGATCGATGTGGACATTCTTTCGGAAATACTCGGATATCTGAAGAAGGGTAAATTTGCAAAGGAAGCCATACCGGATATACTGCTGAGGCTCTCCAAGGATCCGGATAGAAGGGTGGAAAGTGTGATAGGGGAATTTGGAAAGGTGGAGATGGAAGAGGTGAGAGAATTCATCAGAAAGGTCGTTCGGGAAAGGGGCGATTTTGTTAGAGAGAGGGGACTATCCGCTCTCAGCCCACTCATGGGCATCATCATGAAGGAATTCAGGGGTAAGGTCGATGGTAGGATTATAAGCGAGATGCTGAAAGAAGAAATAGAGAGTTATCTTGGATGAAACTCGAACCACTCGACCCTTTTATCCTGCACCAGTTTTCTTATCCTCTTCTGCTCCTTTGATAGCCTGGATGTGTTTGTTTTGATTTCGACAAAAATTATTTTATCCCTCTCGAACTGCACTCCATCCACGGGTGAGCCTATGAACCTGAAGTTTTCCGGTGAGAAGGGATAGGATTTCATGAAGGGCGCAAACTGCTCCGTGATTTTTCCATATACTGTGGAGAGAGATTGTTTTTGCTGGATGAGTTCCTCGATTTTTCTCCTGAGCGGTGACACCGCTACCCTGTATATGAATATCAATCCCAGTATCAAACCAAATATCGCTCCTATGAAAAATACCCACACATACGCTAATATCTCCATCTTATCCTCTTCTTGAAGAGAAACTTGAGATTAGCCCATCCATCCCTGAAACTCTGGAGTTTTGCCTCACCTTCCCTCACATACAGGGTGGATGGGATTTCTTTCGCCTTTACACCCTTTGCTTTGAACATCTCTATCTTGATTTCTTCGCTGAAGGGCATGCCATCATCGAACTTCTCGAGGGGTTGTACCCTGTTCAGGGCGTCTCTTCTGAATATCCACATCCCGGACTGCGAATCTTTTATCCATACCTGGAAGAGAATGCACAGGGTGAGAGAGAGGATGAGGTTTCCGAATCTGTGTTTCACGGACATGGCACCCTTTTTGATTTCTGCAAACCTGTTTGTCGTGAGGAAGTCCAAGTTGTTGTTCAAAAGATACTCGATGTATTCGTGGATTCTGTCGAAGGGGTAGGTGGCATCTGCGTCTCCAGTAACTATTATATCACCCTTTGCCTCCCTCAATCCCGTCTTGTATGCTCTTCCATAACCCTTTCTCGGCTCTATTATAACCTTCGCACCCTTTTTCTCCGCTATTTCCCTCGTTCTGTCCGTGGAGTTGCCATCCACGACGAGGATTTCCAGCTCCCATCCCTTTTTCCTGAAATATTCTCTGTTTATCATATCGATGGTCTTGCCGATTCCCCTTTCTTCGTTGAGAGTTGGTATAACCACCGTTACCTTCATGATTTCTCATCTCAGTAAAATCAGAGTCCTTAAAAAGGTTTAATAAAAAAATGGGAAAGAAGAGGGGGTTGCTGGTTTACTGATGTCTCCTTCTGAGTAGCACGAATGCCACGCCGATCGCAGCTATCAATGTTACCAGCTCGAATCCCGGTATTCCGCCGGGAGTTACCGTTATATCGTAGGTTGCCGACTTGTAACCCTCTTTCTCTGCAACTATCGTGAATGTTGTCTTCTTTTTCACCTGTGGAATCGTGAAGGATACTCCCTCTGGACCGGTGAGGGTCTTTGTCTCGATGACCTGTGTGCCTTTCTTGAGCGTTATCTTTACTCCGTATACCTGTCCGGCATCGGATGTCACCTTGACCGTTATCTTCTGACCCGGACTTGCCTTGCTTGGTACCGAGATGTAGAGGTTGAATATGTTCATGATGATTATACTCTCCTCATCGGATCTGTATCCAGGTTTGGTCGCGATGAGTTTGTATGTTGCGTATGGTATCGTTCCCGGAATTGATATGTTGAATGATACCTGTCCATTTGAGTCCGTGATCTTTGTCTCTCCGGTTCCCGTGAATTTAACCTGTGCGCCCTTCACCGGGTTTCCTTTTCCATCCTTTATCGTGACCGTGAATATTCCCTCTTGCACGGACGGTGGTATCTCTATCTCGAGGTAGTTGGCTGTTACATTTATCTTCGTTCCGGTTGACCTGTTCTCGATGAGTATGTCTATGTATCCGGTTGATCCCGGCAGGATTGAGAAGGTCGCAACTCCGGATGCATCGGTTGTCGCATTCGAATTGATTCCGGCACCCTTGAGCGTTACGTTGACTCCGGGGAGTGGCTGACCTCTTCCCGTTACCAGTACATTTACAGTTGTCATCTCTCCAACTGCAACCTTGCTTGGCGTCGGCTCTACATCTGGCACCTTGACCGGTATGATGCCTTCTGCTTTGGCATATACACTACCGCTTTCTTCTGGTTTAAATTCAAAGGTTATGTTCATCAAGCCTTTGCCCTCAGGGAGATACTCTGCGGTTATGTTGTGTAAGGTAGCAACGCCATTGATTACCTCCAGCTCTATCGTATCGTTTCCTGCTGTATAGTTCACCCATGTCCTGTTGTACGTTCCAACATCGGTAATGTTATATATCTTCAGTGTACCATTTACTGGCTGACCCTGCCATGTTACAGTGAGTGTTGCTGTTATGTTATCATCAACGCTCCAAATGAATTCAGATGGATCACATATTACCTGGACAGGTGCAACATATATCGTTGCATTATACCCTTCACTGTCATGTGTATTGTTGTATGCATATATTGTGTATGTTCCTGTCTGATTTATCGCTACAGTGAACTCAAGAGAGGTATCTTCAGAGAGATCATCCCAGTCTGGCCATCCATAATCTCCTGTTACATTCTCTCCGCTTTCGTTGTAGATGAGTATATGGAGTCCTTCGGTGTCAGGTTCGCTCGTCTCGTTTCCGACCACACTTACATTTATCCAGAAAGTTGTAGACTGCCCAGCCATGAATTTATCTTTTGAAACTTCCACCTTAAGGTCGTTCTTTGGTTTCATGATGGAAGCTGCGTATCCAGCCCCTACATTGTATACATAAGCGAATGCAATGATATACCTAGGTGCTTTTGCTTCGTCAAACGGTCCTTCCGGCGCAGTTTGATTTTTCATCTGCTGTGTTGTATTGAACAAGAAGGTATACTCGCCTGAGGTTGTACCTTTCGTGGTGTGATTAATATGGTTAGAGGCTAATTTCAGTCCATCCCCTGTTGTATCTAGATAATACAGACATACATCTGCATTCGG
>CAYSPA010000003.1:0-32343 GCA_964432835.1 uncultured Thermoplasmatales archaeon
TCAACAAGATTCACACCAAAATGATATGGAATGAATCTGTATGATGGACAGTTCATTATTATTACATCTGCAGATTTTCCTTTATCCAGACTCCCCACTCTGTGTGCTTCTCCCACAGCATAGGCGGCATTTATGGTTGCTCCCGCTATCGCCTCCTCCGGTAGCATATTCATATAATAGCATGCAAGCTGAATAACGAACTGCATGTTTTCTGTATAGCAATTGGGGTTCATGTCTGTGGCAAGAGCGACAGGTATGTTGTTATCTATCAGTTTCCTTGCCGGAGCAAAATCCTTTTTCATCATGGAAAATACGGTTGCTGGCAAAAGCACAGCTATCGTTTTTGAGTTTTTCAGGTCATGTATCCCTTTTCCCGATATCCTCAGCAGATGATCTGCTGAGATTGCACCAATTTCTGCAGCAAGCGATGCGCCGCCGCAATCCGAGAACTCATCAGCGTGGATCTTTGGTGTCAATCCGTATTCCTTTCCAGTTAGCAGAATTTTTCTCGATTGCTCTAAGTTGAAGTAACCCCTCTCACAGAAGACGTCACAGAACCTTGCCAGTCCTCTATCTGATACTTCTGGTATCATTTCACCTACTATTCTCTCAACATAACCCTCTGCATTTTCTTTGAACTCTTCAGGTATCGAATGGGCACCGAGAAATGTCGGGATTATGTCAATGGGATGTTCAGCGTTTAACTCTCTGTAAACCTCGAGAAGTTTTATTTCGTCTTTAAGATTCAGTCCATATCCACTCTTTGCTTCGCACGTTGTGGTTCCATATTCGAGCATCCTCTTCAGTCTCTCCATGGAAGATCTCTTCAGTTCATCTTTACTGGCCGCTCTCGTCAGCTTAACTGTATAGTTTATCCCTCCTCCCGCCGCCGCTATCTCCTGATAGGATAAACCTCTGAGCTTCATTTCAAGTTCAAAATCCCTGTAACCCGAAAAAGCAAGATGCGTATGACAATCCACAAACCCGGGAAGTACAATTTTATTTCTGGCATCTATCTCTATATCTCCTTTCATTTTGCATGATTTACCAACATCGAAGATTCTCCCATCCTTTATGGCTACATATCCTCCCTTGATGATATCCAGTTCTCTCATCTCTTTTCCTCTTCTCGGCCTACCATTATCTTTCAGAACGATCACTTCATTTGCATTCTTTATCAGGATGTCAACCTCTGCCATATGCACCGAACCATTAAAATGGGGATTCCTCATTAAGGTTTCGAGGTGATGCGGATGAAAAAGATCGTTGAGTGTGTCCCGAATTTCAGCGAAGGAAGAAGAAAGGAAATTATAGAGGAAATAATCGACCAGGTGAGAAAAAGAAAAGACGTGAAGCTTTTAGATTACTCTTCTGACCCAGACCATAACCGTACCGATGTTACCTTTATTGGAGAGCCCCAATCTGTAAAAGAAGCCGCCTTGGATTTGGCTATTAAATGTGTGGAACTCATAGATATGAACAAACACAAGGGAGAGCATCCGAGAATGGGAGCCATCGATGTTGTTCCCTTTATCCCCGTGTATAATGTAACAATGGAGGAGTGTGTAAAGCTTGCTCACGAGTTTGCGAAGGAATTCTCTGAGAAGACGGGTGTACCATGTTTCATGTATGAGGAAGCAGCGACAAGACCCGATAGAAAAAATCTCGCTGATGTTAGAAGGGGAGAATTTGAAGGGCTGAAGGAAGCGATAGGTAAAGACCCCGATAAAGTTCCCGATTATGGTCCAAACAAGATACATCCCACGGCTGGAGCAACCGCGGTTGGAGCAAGATTTTTCCTGGTAGCTTTCAATGTGAATCTGGGAACATCAGATATAGAGATAGCAAAGAAGATAGCAAAGGCTGTGAGGCACAGCAGTGGAGGATACAGATACGTTAAGGCGATGGGATTCGAAATAAAAGAGAGAGGCATTGTTCAGGTTTCCATGAATCTGACAAACTATCAGAAAACACCTATATTCAGGGTTTTCGAGACGATAAAAAACGAGGCGGAGAGATATGGGGTTCCGGTTATAGGTAGCGAGATAGTGGGTCTTGTTCCTCTCGAAGCACTTATTATGGTTGCCGATCACTATCTACGACTGGAGAACTTTTCAATAGATCAGGTTCTCGAGAAGAGACTGCTGGAGGTGGAGTGATGAAGCTGATAGAGATGAAACTGAAAGATTTCATAGAAGAGCTTTCTTCAGACAGTCCGGCGCCTGGCGGAGGGAGCGTTGCTGCGCTCGCCGGCGCTCTATCTTCTGCTTTATCTTCAATGGTGTGTAACCTTACCATAGGGAAAGAAAAATACAAGGATGTGGAGTATGATATGGAAAAGATTCTGGATAGAGTAGAGAATATCAGAGGAAGATTCATGGAACTTATAGATAGAGATACGGAGGCTTTTAACAGGGTGATGGATGCTTTTAAACTTCCTAAGAATACGGAAGAGGAGAAAAAAGTCAGGAAGGAGAAGATACAGGAAGCGTTAAAAGAGGCTGCGCTCGTTCCACTCGAAACAGCGAGACTCTGTGCAGAAATGATAGAGCTGTGCAAGGAGATCGCGGAGAAGGGAAATAAAAATTCCATAACCGATGTTGGTGTGGCAGTGATGATGGCAAAAGCCGGCCTGGAGTCGGCGATACTGAACGTTAAAATAAACCTTAAGTCAGTAGATGATAAGAAATTTATAGAAAGTTTATTATACGAGATTGATGTACTAAAGAGTAACATGGAGGAAGCGATGAAGGATGTGGAAGAGGTCGTTTCATCTTATGTTTAGAAATTTTGCCGTGCTTTCCATAATATTTGTTGCATTGTTCGTACCAATCGTTGGAAAATCAGATGATGATAAGGTCGTTGTCATCGTGAGGATCTTCAGCATAAGGGCTCTTTCCGTGGATGGAAAGCCTTATTTCAAAGTCGAGGTTACCGCGGATGGCGAGGATATAAGTATCGGTTACCGCTCCAGAGAGCGTGGATTCGAAATAACTCCGGTATGGCCGGTTGCCTATATGAGAGACATACCTTTTGACAGAGACCAGCCGATAAACATAAAGATCAGGTTATTTTTCCGTTACTCCCCGCTAGGAATATGGAGAGAATGCGATATAAGTAAAGATGGGAAAGGCGTAGATATTTCTTATGATGTGAAGAGAGGGGAGTGGACCGGTGAAGATTATCTCAATGATGGTAACGGGTATGGGCACACCTCGGGATTTGAAGATGGGAACTGCGAAGAAAACGACTGCGAGATATGGTTTGATATATATCAGTTGAGAGAGGGAAGTTCCTTCCTCAATCCTGACAGACTGACTCTATGGGAGCTCATAAACGTTTATAATCTGGATCCCTCCCAGAATTACGCAATCATAGATAACGATGGGGATGGGGTACCAACGTCTTGGGAAGACAAGTATGGATATAATCCTCTATCCTATGATGATCATAAGAGCCTGGACCCTGACAGAGATGGGCTTGATAACGTGGAAGAATGGACGACGAGTAAGTGGTTATCGGATCCGTTTAGTCGGGATATTTTCATAGAAATTGATTTTATGGAAATTGGAAATCTGGGTATAACTTGTAGTTTTCCAGAAAAATCAAAATATCTCCTGTGGAAGGCCTTTGCGAAACATAACATCACTATTCACATCGATGATGGTTGCATGGGTGGAGGAGGAGAACCCATTCCCTTCGAGAAAAAACTTACAGTAAGTTTGTTGAGAACAATAAGAGAGAGATACTTTTTGCATGGAGACCCGAATAACTGGAGAAAAGGTGTATTCCATTATGCCGTGATATCATGCTTTGGGGTAAAGGAATTCGGTAGACGAGTTAGTGGAATGGCCTTTTACATCGATAGTTTCTTTATAGCCCAGCTAAGGGTAACAATGCGACTTCCCATTTTCCGATTAGAAGGATCAAACTATTATATTTCACTTGCAAGTGTTTTCATGCATGAACTCGGTCACAATCTGGGCATTTACCATAGCAATACGCCAGGCTGCGACAACAGAAATGCGCAATTCCCGTGGCAAAAGGATTTCTGGAAATACAGAAACTATAAAAGCTGCATGAATTACCAGTATGTTTACAGATTGGTTGATTATTCTGATGGCTCACATGGAGAAAACGATTTTGATGATTGGGGGCGGATAGACCTCACGTTGATAAACTACGCCTGAGCGGGATCAATACGTGGAGTAATAGTATTCTCCAATCTCTTTCTGTTTCCTGTCAATATATGAGCCTGGCTTATTGATTCTCGGTCTCTTTGTTTCTTCATCTCTCCTGAACGTGACATTAATGTTCTTCAGGAACATGTTCATCCCTTCATGTAAGGAATACGGTCCCCTACCTATACCCCTCCTCCCGGGCTCTCCATCAAATACCATTAGGGCATCGCTCACCATATCTATGAAATAGATATCATGGTCCACGATGATGGCAGATTTACCCAGTTTTTCAACAACCCTTTTTATGACTTTCCCAGCTCTCATCCTCTGCTTGCTGTCCAGATAAGCGGAGGGCTCATCGAGAAGATACAGGTCTGCATCGTGTGCAAGGCAGAGAGCGATGGCAAATCTCTGAAGTTCACCGCCGGATAGAGAAGATACACTCTTTTCCATCAGGTTTTTGATCTCAAGAGCATCAAATATTTCCACCTTATGAAATCCGGAGGTTATCAGTTTCTCGGCGGTCGTCATCACAACCTCGGCAACGGTATCATCTTTTTCTCCGGATAGGTACTGGGGTTTATAGCTCACTCTGATCTTTTTGTCTATCTTACCCTCATCTGGTTCTGTAACTCCAGCAAGCATCTTAATGAAAGTGGTTTTACCTATTGCATTTGGACCAACCACACCGACCACTTCTCCACATCTTATCGTTCCCGGCTCCACGGTGAGTTCAAATTCGGGAAATCTTTTCACCAGTTTCTCAAAGGTTACGAGAGGTGTTGAATCGATCCTTTCTCTCGGAGGATGCTCCTGAAATTCTATGGGTTCAGAAAATCTTATGTTCTCCTCTTTCAGATATCCCGAGATGTAAGAGTTTATGGCATATCTTACGGGTTTGGCGTGGGTAACGATGCCATATGCGCCCTCCTCGCCATAGAGAATATGAACAAAATCACAGATAAAGTCAAGTATAGCGAGATCATGCTCCACAACGATAACCTTTTTGTTTTTCGATAGCTCCATTATAGCTTTTGCCATATTGAGCCTCTGATGTATGTCGAGATAGGAAGAGGGTTCATCAAAAAAATACATATCCGCATCTTTTATCATCGCGGCGGATATTGCGAGTATCTGAAGCTCTCCACCAGATAAATT
Organism: uncultured Thermoplasmatales archaeon; assembly: GCA_964432835.1. GTDB lineage: Archaea > Thermoplasmatota > E2 > DHVEG-1 > B18-G2 > B18-G2. Next base: position 5,340 of record CAYSPA010000003.1, read on the forward strand.
ACGAATCTCCTTGTTCATCATCGCCCCCATGTTCAGCTTTTGTGTTACCCAGTCCAGTTTACCATCGTCATCCATTCTTCCGAGCACATCTTTCACTTTACCCTTTAGGATTTTTGGAATACCACCTATATACTGGGGTTTAACGATGCATTTTATCTTTCCATCCACAAGTTCCCTGAAATGGTTGTATATTTCTGTTCCTTTGAATTTTTCCAGAACAATATCCCATGAGCTTCCTCCATCAATATTTCCGAAATTAGGTATAAGATTCCCCGACAGGATATTTATGGCGGTGGTTTTGCCGATCGCATTCTGTCCCAGTATACCTATGCAATTTCCCTCTTTTGGCACGGGTAATCTGAAAAGTCTGAAACCATTTTTTCCATACTGATGAACCAAGTGATCTTGCAGTGCTTCAGGTAGACCGACAATTTTTATTGCATTAAATGGGCACTTCCGAACGCATATTCCACAGCCCACGCAGAGCTCTTCGGAAATTACGGGTTTTCCATCCTCTCCTATAACGATGGTTTCGTCTCCGGCTCGCACCTTGGGACAGTATTTTATACATTCCATGGAGCATTTTTTTGGCTGGCACCTATCCCTGAGAACCGCCGCTATCCTCATTACCGATTTTCTGGAAAAGGAAAACGGTTTAAAATGCTTATCAACAACCATCAAAAAATTCGTGAGCGCAGTTTTCTATCTTTTTGTTATGGAGCATTCTGTCAAGGTCGGACTGGGCTTTGGCCTATGTTCTGAAGTTGTAACCTCTCCTGAAGTAATAGAAGGTGTCTACATTCTGGTACAAATTCGAAATTGGCGAATGGATAGCAATCACCTTTGGATAAAATTTTGCTCCACTTGTTCAAAAAACGGTAGTGTAACACGGGATTTTTCTTATAAACCGATACAATTTTATCCCGTTATCGGATTCGAAAAAGGGGGTCAATCATGGGAAAAATAAGGCCGGAAGATGTCCATAAGATACTGTCGAAATACATGTTAGTTGATGGATTTGATCTCGTTATGGACTTAAGAAAAAGCAAAGGCTGCAGGATATACGATTCACGGAGAGATAGATGGTTTTTAGATTTTTTTTCATTCTTTGCATCATCTCCCCTCGGTTGTAATCATCCCGCCCTCCTTGAACCAGATTTTCTCAAGAAACTGGCAGAAGTTGCCGTAAACAAACCCACAAATCCCGATGTCTACACAGTCGAAATGGCGGAGTTCGTTGATACATTTGGCAAGATAGCGATGCCCGATCACTTCAAGCACCTCTTCTTCATAGACGGCGGCGCCCTCGCCGTTGAGAATGCTCTGAAAACCGCCTTCGACTGGAAGATAAGAAAGAACATAGCAGCTGGGAAGGGGGAAAAGGGTGAGCAGGTTATACACTTTCAGGAAGCATTTCATGGCAGGTCGGGATATACACTATCTCTCACAAACACATTTGATCCGAGGAAGACCATGTACTTCCCCAAATTCAAATGGCCGAGAATCCTGAATCCAAAGTTGAAATTCCCCATAACAGAAGAAAATCTGAAAGAGACCATGGAAAAAGAAAAGATCGCCATACAGCAGATTCGGGAGGCGATAGAAGAGAATCCAGACGATATAGCTGCTTTGATAATAGAGCCCATCCAGGGTGAGGGTGGAGATAACCACTTTAGGGGAGAGTTCCTCAGAGAACTCAGAAGGATATGCGATGAGCATGATATCATGTATATCGTGGATGAAGTTCAGACTGGAGTTGGATTAACCGGTAAGATGTGGGCTTACCAGCACTTCGATTTTAATCCGGATATTCTATGTTTCGGAAAGAAAACACAGGTCTGCGGTATAATGGTGAGTGGGAGAGTTGATGAAGTCAAAGAAAATGTATTTACGGTATCCAGCAGAATCAATTCCACGTTTGGAGGAAATCTTGTTGACATGGTGAGATGTCAGAGATATCTTGAAGTCATAGAAAAGGAGAAACTCGTTGATAATGCGCGAAAACAGGGGGATGTGCTGTTAAAAGGTCTCAGAGAAATAGAGGAGAAGTATCCCGATAAGGTATCCAACTCGAGGGGCAGAGGGTTGATGTGCGCCTTTGATTTACCATCACCCGAGATCAGGGATAAGGTGAAAAAATTACTATATGATAGGGGGATTCTGGTGCTTGCGTGTGGACCGAGGGGAATCAGATTCAGACCTCCTCTGACTATAAACTCAGAAGAGATAAACGAGGGACTCTCAATAATTGAGGATGTTATAAAGGGACTCTGATTCCTTTCCCTTGAAAAAGCTGACGAGCTCCTCTATTTTTATTCTGATCTGCTCGGTCGTGTCTCTATCTCTTATTGTTACGGTGTTATCTTCAAGTGTATCAAAGTCTACGGTTATACAGTAAGGCGTTCCGATTTCGTCCATCCTCGCATATCTCCTCCCTATAGAACCTGATTCATCGTAGTAGCTCTCTATGCGGTTTTTTCTTAGAGTGTCGTGGATATTTCTGGCTATCTCGCACAATCTCCCATCCGACACTAAAGGAAAAACTCCTGTCTTGATGGGTGCAATCAGATAGGGAAGTTTCAGCACCCTGTACTCTTCTCCCTTCTTTGTGGTTTCGATATAGTTATGCTCGAGAACATGGAAAAAAATTCTATCAATACCGTATGATGGTTCTATTACGTGAGGTATAAATCTCTCAACGCTCACCTTTTCTTTAACTCTCTTAATCTTGTAGCAATCTTTTGGTATCTTGATCTTTTCTCCGTCCACCTCCATTTCGATCTCTTTTTCAAATTTCGATGGGTCAAGTTTCTCGAGTTTCTCTCTAATCACTTTCGCCTTTTCCTTGAACAGGGGGCCGAGCTTTCCCATATCTACCTCTATCTTCTCAACTTCCACCTCATATGGTGTTTCCAGTCTTTTTATTGCATAGAGGTCGGCTCCGCTGTGCTTTATGTGGCTCTCGAGGTCATAGGCGGTTCTATCCGCTATACCCACGCATTCTATCCAGCCAAATCTATCAGAATAAATTTCAGCATCCCAGCATTCCCTCGCATAATGGGCGAGTTCATCTTTTCTGTGCTGCCTGAATCTGATTTTATCTCCATCAATTCCGCATGCCATCAAGAATTTATAAGTCAAAAGCATGTAGTAAGCCAGTGCTTCATTCCCTATAATTCCCTTCTCCACGGCGGCGCCCACGCTTATTTTCTCGATTTTATCATCAATAAACAGAGGAATTTTTTCATCCTTTACCTTCTCAAATCTCTTATGTTTCTTATTCTCCGGATCGAAAAATATCTCTGCCTCAGCCATGGAAAATTCTCTTAGTCTTATCACTCCCTGTCTGGGAGCGATCTCGTTTCTATATCCTCTTCCTATCTGTATAACTCCAAAAGGTAGTTTTTCTCTTACAAATCTGTAAAGGTTGTGAAACTCGGTAAATATTCCCTGGGCAGTCTCTGGTCTCAGAAAGGCCTTCCTTTCATCTCCCACTCCTATTTTCGTCTGAAACATCAAATTGGTGTATATCAACTCTTTGATTTCCTTGTTACAAACGGGACATATATACTTTCCATTCTCTTCTATGTCCTCTGCTTTGAAATACCTGCCGCACGAATCGCAGATCGCGGTGAGGTCCGTGAATTCGTCGACGTGCCCCGATGCTTTCAAAACCTCATATGGCGTGATCGTTGGAGTATCTATCTCAACGAATCCTTCTCCGAAAAGATAGAAACTTCTCCATATATTCTCTATGTTTCTCTTCATCATGGAGCCAAGGGGTCCATAACTGTAGAATCCGGCCACGCCCCCATATATTTCGAAAGACGGGTTGAGTATACCCCTTCTCTTGGCCAGCGAGATTATCTTATCATACTTATCTTTGCCCATGTTATCTTTTATCTTCATAAATTGCTCTCATCAGTTCGATATCCGTCACCATACCAACCAGCCTGTCGTCGCTCTTGATAACGGGCAACTGGTTTATTTTCTTCCTGAGCATCTTGTGAGCAACCTCCGATATCGGAGTCTTCATGCTTGCCTTCTCAACCTCTCTGACCATCACTTCTTTCACGGGTACAGATGGAAGATCTATTTTGGACGTGGAGTAATACAATCTGAGAACGTCTCTGATACCTTCCCATGTCCAGGCATCTTCATCGTCCCCGAGACCGAACTCAGATTTTGAAACGCTCTCCTTTATATGGCTGAGCTTGAACAAATCGCCATCTGTCACGATTCCCGCTAACCTTCCTTCATCATCCAGTACAGGAAGGGCGCTCTCATTTGTGATGCTTATTATTTCCATAAGAGTTGGTAAGGGTGTCTCCTGATAAACCGGTACACATGACGTGGTGTAGAAATCCTGGACATATCTCTCATCCGTCTCTTCTATAACTTTCAATAGGTCATCGGGCGTTAATACGCCCACCAAGTCGTTATCCTTATTGAGGACGGGCAGGCAATGAATTTTATTCTCATAAATGATTTTTGCTGCAACCTTTATATCTCTATCCTCTCTCACGGTGTATGGAGAAGGATTCATTACAATCGCCAGTTGCTCTTCGTCGGGATTTTTGAATATGTCGTTTCTCGTTACCATTCCCGCAAGCTTGCGCGTCCCTCTTTTAAGAACTGGAACGCCCGATACATCATGTTTTGCGAGGATCTTCAATGCCTCTCTCACCGTTCCAGGTACATACGCAACCACAGGCTCTCTGTTCATGATATCCTTAACTCTCATGGCTCATCAGCCCCTGACACTGAAACTAATATCGGTTTTAAAGATTTTGTATCGAGCACAACAAAATCAGCAGGGTCATTTTCAACAAATTCCGGAAACTTCACATCAAAGACCTTTCCGGGATTGTAAGTTATCATTCTCAACAATTCCTCAATAGAGAAACCTCCAAAATTTCTCTTTATCCATACCATCTCCTCATAAACATCTGGAGTGGATATCATTGCATTATCTGTTCCCAGTAACAGTTCTATACCAACTTTTCTGAACAATTCCAGATTCGGTTTTAAGCCAAAGAATTCATTGGACCTTGGACATACAACTATTGGAATATCTTCCTCCTTAACTTTCTCCAGATCGTCCTGGTTCGCTTTATTCATGTGGATCAAAAAATCCGGTTTCAGGTCGAGGATTTTATCAATATCTTCTCGAACTCTCTCACTTGCATGAATTGCGAACAATTTTCCCTTTCCTTTTGCCAGAGAAGCGATACTTTTTATTTCCTCGTAATTCCAATCAGATACGCTGCTGAGACCAATGCCATCTGATATCATGAGCAGATCGAGAACCTCATTTTCGTCAAATTCAAGAGATTTTGGTCTGGACAGAATAATACCTTTCAGATTAAACTCTTCCAGCGCCTTTTTCAGGATATTGACACCCTCTTTACCTCCTTCTCTGAAATCACAGAATGCTGATATACCTGTTTTCTCCATCTCTCTCAACTTTTCTTTCATTCCGCAGATAATCTCATCTCTATCGGCTTCCTCCAGTAAAACATGCTTTAATCCGTGTGGCGGCGCAACCAGTTTTTCTATATCTCTGGGTAGATTCTTAACCTTCTTTCTTATAAAAGCATCCCCGATGTGTGTATGAGAGTTTATGGGTCTTGGTATAATATACCCCCTTACCTTGGGCCTGATAGGAGGGCTAACTTTTCCTCTTTCCACTACCCTGCCGTCGCTGTATATAAGGTAACCTTTATCTAGACCTTCTCTCGTCAGTATCATCCCCGAGACACATTCCATCGGTCATGATAAGAGAGGTAAGGTTTTTAAATCAGACTCTTATGTTTTATGTTGATGATAGGGAGATGGGATGGTATATTTGCTGTAGCAATCGTGATGCTTGTGCTTACAGGTATCGGTGCAGAAGTCGCTAAATCAATAGATACCGTATCCATGCCATGGAATCATTCCAGCATGAACTGGCCAAATCCTTTCGAAAATCTGACGGAGTTGAAAGATAAATGGCAGGAGAGATTTGCTCACACGTTCAACTTCAATGAAACCCAGATAGAAAAAGAGTGGAACAAATGGCAGCAAAAGTGGCAGGAAAAATTCAACGAAACGAGCGAGAAATTCAAAGAAATGTGGAAGAATGTAACCAAAAAATTCCAGGAGATGAAAGAAGATCACGGATTTGTTGGGAGACTGTCTTATGAGAACGGTTACTGCGCGGGAAGCTTTGTCAGATTCCTATATGACGAGGGAGACATCATAGATTATACCATAGTAAGAGAAGTTAACATAACGGTATTCAACTTCGTGTATGTTTCCAATTTCACAGAAAAAACACCTCCAAGCGTTCATGGAGCTGTGTGGAGGGTAAAGGGAAACAATGCAATGATCGAAGTACATGATAACCCCACATCTCTTTTGAAGATAAAAGCCACAGCAGATACAGTCGTGACGATGATGCTCTCCAGCAATGTATCAGCTTCTCTCTTAAGAGAGAAGATCACGGAGGTATCCGGTGGAATAGAGGGAAAAGTCATCATATGTGGTGAAGGAGATTTCCTGCATGTTGGAAATGGTTATGTGAATGTGAGCCTGAACAAAAACGCCACACTTGTTTTTCTAGCTCATCCGGAGCCGGAGGTTAGCGTGAAATTTACATTCCAGAAGACCTATGAGGAGAAGATACACAGGGCTATAGGGGAAGGAAAGATATGTTCCATGGTGACAATAGGAGACGAAAACGAGACCGATGATGTTACCTTCGGAGATGTAAACCTGAGCACCAACATCTCTAAGGGAAGGGTGAGAATACTGGTTGAAGGAAAAGGGGAGAGAAAAATCATAGTCATCGATGTGAGCGATAAGATAATGGATCCATCCAAAAACATAACGGTCAAACTCGATAACGAGAGTATTTCTATAATCGAAGATATTGATAAACTCCTGAACATGACAGGAGATAGTGCGGCGTATCTTATTGTTGCAGGTGAAAATGGTATAAAGGTGCTGGTATCCATACCCAGCTTTTCCGCTCACATCGTGGATATCATGGAAATGGAGGGGGTATCTGAGGGAGCCACACCTGGATTTGGCTTCTTAATAGCTATTGCGGCGGTAGTGCTGTATGCGGCATTCATCAGGAAGTTCCAGTAGCAAATCTTTCCACATAGCCCTTGTAACGGCTGGCAAGCTCCTCTGCCCTTTTTCTTTCTTTTGATTCGGCAAAGATTCTGAATATAGGCTCTGTTCCAGATGGTCTCACCAGAACCCATCCATCATCTGTATAAATTTTCACGCCATCGGTTTCATCTATTTTCCTTGCGTTTTCATTCTTTGCAATATCCTTTATTTTTTCCAGAACCTCCTCCTTCTTTTCGTTAGGACAGGCCGTCTTGAGTTTCACCAGTTCATATCTCGGCAATTCCTGTATAATTTCAGAGAGCTTCTTACCTTCCTTTGACAGGATTTCAAGAACTTTAGCTATAGTCATCGCGGAATCTCTGCAATACTGATGCTCTGGAAATATTAATCCACCATTTTCTTCTCCGCCGAAGACGGCGCCCAGCTTTTTCATAACCCTTGCCACAATCGGAGAGCCCACCTTAGTATATACGACCTTTCCACCCTCTCTGGTAACGACATCCTCCAGTGCACTGGATGTGGAAACGGGTGTAACAACGGTTCCTCCTCCTTTCTCCCTGACAATATATCTGGCCACCATGGTTAAACTCTGATCTCCAAACACATAGTTTCCATTTTCATCTATAAAAATCGCTCTATCTGCATCCCCATCCTGAGCAACTCCGAGATCAGCGTTAACCTCTTTCACTTTCTTCATCAGTTCTCCTAAATTCTCAGGTATTGGCTCGGAAGGTCTCCCTCTGAATAAACCATCGAGTTCACAATTAATAGTTGTTAATTTACAACCTAATCTTCTTAAGAGCTCTGGCGCAACAACGCCGCCGGCGCCGTTTCCGCAATCAAGAACCACATGGAGATTTGCACTTCTGATGGATTCAACATCCACCTTTGAAAGGATACCGTTTATGTACAATTCGATAGCACCATCCCATGATGAGAACTGACCGACTTTATCCCAGGAGACGATTCTAAAGCTCTTTGAGAAGTAAATATCTTCTATCTCTTCTTCCTGCTCCTTCGCCAGTTCGGTGCCATCGCCATCCACAACTTTTATACCGTTGAACTGCGGGGGATTGTGAGAGGCTGTAATTATCACTCCAGCATCGTAGTTTTTCTCTTTTACCGCATATTGCAGGGTTGGAGTTGGTAAGATTCCAAGGTCTTCGACATCACAACCTACGGATAACAATCCAGAGATGCAGGCTGATTTCAACATGTGGTTTGATATTCTTGCATCTGTACCTATTGCGATGAAGGGTCTCTCCTTTTTCTTTGCGTAATATGTTCCTATCGCTTTCCCGAGATTGAGTGCCAGCTCACTGTTCATATCCTGGTTGACAACACCTCTAACCCCGTTTGTTCCGAATAGCCTCGTCATGTTTTTGGCTTAATAGGTCAAGGGTATTTTTATTTATCGAGTATTTCTCTAGTGAAAAATCTTGTATATCTGCTCAGCCTTCTTATTTCCGATTCCATCCACCATCATCAGTTGCTCTATGCTAGCAATCGCAATCTTTTCTATACTCCCAAAATGTCTGAGCAAATTTTTCGCAAGTTCGTTTCCTATACCTGGTATGGATGACAGGAGATATATCTTCTCATCCTTTTCTGGAATCTCGCTCAGTCTTTTTCTGAACCATCTCTCCTTTGGCAGAGATTCGTTTGCTTTCCTTTTCTCTCTATCCACGAGTATTCTGATAAAGGTGGGTACAGCCCGGTCATCTTCTATGAAGAATATGGGTACTCCATAAACATAAACTGTCTCCATAAAGGCTCCCGATAAACTTGCCCATAACCTCTCATCGAACTCATAAAGCATCAATTCTCTTATACTGCCATGCAGGAGCAGGATTCTTCTCTCGACGGGTTTGTCAAAAATCTCCTCCGTTTTCACCATCTTGAGCAGTTGCTCCCACAGCCTGTTTGATCTTACAGATTCAATAAAATCGGGAGCGCTTTTTCTCTCGAGAATCACTGCGTAGTCATCAAAGGTTAAAACAATATCTCCAACCCTCAAATTGGTCTCTTCAATTTCTCTGAATTTTTCTCTAAGCAAATTCACCAGTTCTCTTTCCCTGTAATCCACGTATATTTTCATACCCTGACTACATTTCCTATCTGCTTATCGGGATATCCCTCTGGTATGGGCTTTGTCCAGACCCTCTCTCCATCTACTATCCTGCCTTCACCTATCTCCTCTTCGTCCCCGATCACGCTGTTTATTATTTTAGCCCCATCTCTTATGATACAACTCTCACCAATAACAGAATTTTCTATCTGGACATTCCTCCCTATCTTCACGTTGTCTAGGATGACAGATGAGATCACCTTAGATCCTTTCCCTATCTCAACATTGTTTCCCACACTCGAATCCTGTGACTCCCCTTCTATTTTACAGTTATTCCCCATGAGAAATCTCTTGCCCTGCCTCCTTAGCAGTATTTTATTCACCTCGATATAACTATTTATCCTGCCAACGTCTATCCAGAATCCTTCTATCCTGTATCCATAAAACCTCTTTCCATCCTCTATGATTCTCGGAAACACTTCCTGCTCCATGGATATCAATCTATCAGGATTATCTATATAATCCAGAGATTCCCTCTCCATGCAGTAGGCGCCGGCGTTGATGAGGTTAGAGGGTGCCTCTTCTGGCTTTGGTTTTTCGACAAACTGGGTTATCCTTCCATCGCTTTCTATCCTGACAACACCAAATTCAGATACATTTTCTACGGGCCAGAGGGATATCGTAACAAATGCTTTTTTCTCTGTGTGAAATCTCACCATATCTCCCACATCAAGAGAGGAGATGATATCGCTGTTCATTACTAGGAATCTATCATCTATGTATCTCTCTGCAAACTTCACCGCTCCGCCCGTGCCAAGGGGTTTTGGCTCTTCGTTTATTATAATCTCCTTACCAAAATCGTTTTTCTCAAAGAACTCTTCCAGTTGCTCCTTCTTGTAATTTGCTGCTATTATCACCCTGTCCACATCTTCAGGCAGACTATCCACTATGTAAGCTATCATGGGCTTGTTGAGTACAGGGAGCAAAACCTTTGATCTTGTGTATGTGAGTGGTTTTAATCTGGTTCCAAAACCTCCTGCAAGTATGACTGCCTGCATCCTACGCCCTCCCTATAAGTTTCTTGAATTCCTCTTCATTTATTATCTTGAGACCCAGCTGTTTTGCCCTCTCATATTTGGAGCCGGGATTCTCTCCCACAACGACGTAATCAACATTCCTGCTCACACTTGATGCCGCTCTACCTCCAAGTTCTTCAACTATTCTCTTCGCTTCATCTCTGGTGAATGATTTAAGGGCACCAGTAAATACAAACACCTTGCCTTTCAATATGCCCTCTTTCTTTTCCATCTTCTCTGTAGTGGCTTTAACACCCAGCTCTTTTAATCTCTGTATCTCTTCCCTGTTTTTTGGCTCTCTGAAGAAGTCGACGATGCTCTTTGCGGTTTCTGGGCCAACCTCAGGTACAGCAAGGAGTTCGATTTCTCTTGCATTCATGAGGTTATCCAGGGTTTTGAACCTCTCAGCCAGAACCTTTGCCATGTGCTCTCCGACATTTGGTATGCCAAGAGCATAGATGAACCTGTCGAGACTTCTTTCCTTGCTCTTCTCTATACTCTCTATAAGATTCTTGGCAGATTTCAGAGCAAAACCGGGCAGTCTTAACAGGTCTGGAATCGTCAACTTATATAGATCACTTATTCTTTTCACCAGCCCCTTATCAACCAGCAGGTCCACTATCTTTGGACCCAGTCCCTCTATATCCATTGCTCCCTTTGATGCGTAATGTGCTATGGATCTCTTTAACTGAGCAGGGCAGGACAAACCACCCGTGCATCTGTAATACGCTCCTTCTCTGACAACATGACTTCCACAGACCGGGCATTTGTCCGGCATCTGAAAGATTTTCTCCTTCCCAGTTCTTTTTTCCTTTATAACCTCGACAACCTCCGGAATAACGTCTCCAGCTCTTATCACCTTGACCCAGTCACCTACCCTGACATCCTTTTCCCTTATGTAATCAAAGTTGTGCAGGGTCGCTCTTGATACAGTTACGCCAGAGACGTCGACGGGTTTCAACAGAGCCACAGGAGTTAACGTTCCCGTTCTTCCAACCTGAACAATTATATCCATAACCTGCGTTATCTTCTCTCTCGGCGGAAACTTATATGCGATAGCCCATCTCGGAGACCTGGCTTTGATTCCGAGTTTCTCCTGGTCTTCGAGATTATCGACCTTGACAACGATTCCATCTATCTCATAAGACAGTTGTTCCCTCTTCTCCTTCATCTCGTTGTAATATTCTATGACTTCGTCTATATTTTTGCATCTCCTTGTGAGGGGATTTGTTTTTAGACCCCATTCTCTCAAGTGTTCCAGGGCTTCCCATTGAGCCTTTACTTCAAGACCTTCAACAACCATTATTTCATAGAAGAATATGTCCAGTGGTCTCTCCGCCGTTTCCTTTGGGTCCAATCTTCTCAATGAGCCTGCCGCCGCATTTCTCGGATTGGCGAGGGGTTCTTCCCCTCTCTCTATGAGTTTTTTGTTCAGCTCCTCAAAATCATGGATATGCATTATGACCTCCCCTCTCACTGCCAGCAACCTTGGTATACCATACTTACCCTCTCTCAGCCTCAAAGGAACCGCTCTTATTGTTTTCAGATTCTCTGTCACATCCTCTCCATTATAACCATCTCCTCTTGTAGAACCTCTTACAAACACACCGTTTTCGTATACAAGTTCAACGGATAGACCATCGAGTTTTGGCTCAGCTGTATAGATTACATCCTCTTTACCGAGCTCTCTTTTTATCCTTTCATCGAACTTCCTCATCTCTTCCTCATTGAAGGCATTATCTAAACTCAGCATTGGCTTGAGATGAGCTACCGTTTTGAACTCTTCTGCAGGCGGCGCACCCACTCGTTGAGTAGGCGAATCGGGTGTTATAAACTCTGGATACATCTCTTCCAGTTGCTGAAGTTCTCTCATGAGTTTATCGTACTCTGCGTCGGATATCTCCGGTTTGTTAAGAACGTAGTAGAGGTAATCGTGATGCCTTATGAGCTTTCTTAACTCTTCAATCCTCTTCTTTGCTTCTTCCTTTGATATCATAAGAGTTCACCTCCCGAATGCCTTTTCAATCTCTCTTAAATCATAAGTGTTTAAAATATCTTTTTTCTCCAGCCACCCTCTTCTCGCCATAGCCGTACCAAACCTCAAAAACCTCATGTGATCCAAGGCGTGAGAATCCGTGCCTATCGCCATCTTTACGCCCATCTCCTTTGCCATTTTTGCGTGAACATCGTTTAAATCGAGTCTATCTGGGAAGGCGTTGATTTCCATAAAGGTATTTGTTTCTCTGGCAACCTCAAATATTTTCTCTAAATCGATATCTATCGGTTCCCTTTTTCCTATCATTCTCGCAGTTGGATGAGCCAGGATATTGATATACTCATTTTCCATCGCTTTGATTATCCTCTCGGTCATCTCTTTTCTGTCCATCTTGAACTTGGTGTGGATTGCAGCGTAGGCAAAGTCCAGCTCTTTGAGTATCTTATTGCTGTAATCGAGCGAACCATCGGGTTTTATATCGCACTCGGTTCCCGCAAATATTCTCACATCAAACCTTTCCTGAAGTTTTCTTATCTCCTGTATCTTTTTGAGAAGGTCTTCCTCGCTCAAACCATGTGCCACCTTGAGAGAAGCGGAATGGTCAGCTATTCCAACAAACTCGTATCCCAATTCCTGAGCTTTTCTCGCTATTTCCTCTATGCTTGCAGTTCCATCACTCCACGTTGAATGAATATGGAAATCTCCTTTCACTTCTTCGTATTTGACTATCTCCGGTAATTTTCCCCGTTGAGCCAGTTCTATTTCTCCTCTGTTCTCTCTCAACTCGGGTTCTATATAATCTAAACCTATAGCCTTGTAAACCTCTTCCTCCGTTCTTCCCGCTATATACTCTTCTGTGTCCTTTCTGAAGACACCATACTCATTAATTTTCAGCCCCATTTTCATTGCTATATTTCTTATCTGGATATTATGTTCTTTTGACCCGGTAAAATACTGTAAAGCCGCTCCAAAACTCTCCGGTTTCACAACCCTGACATCGACCTGTATGCCATCTCTGAGAATAACGCTACTTTTCTTGCTACCTTTTGCAAGAACGATTTTAACATCTGGATATCTCACAAAATCCTCCATTATACTATCTGGATTGAGGGATGAAACCAGAATGTCTATGTCTCCTATTGTCTCTTTCATCCTTCTCAAACTTCCAGCTATGCTTATACTCAGAACATCCTTGTTTTTCTTCAGATATTCCACCAGTCTGTGACCATTCTCATAAGCAACATTTATCAGGAATCTATCCTTTGACCTCTCCAGCATCTCTATTCCTCTGAGGATGTTTCTCTCTGTCAATTCACCGAACCCTTCCAGATGCCTCAATCTGCCCTTTTTGCACGCATCTCTCAGTTGCTCCACCGTGGTTATTCCCAGTTTTTTGTAAAGAATTAGAGCCTTCTTTGGACCAACTCCGGGGATATCCATCAACCTTATCAGGTCTTCGGGAACCTCCCTTTTCAGTTTTTCCAGATATTCCAGTCTCCCCGTCTCTATGAGTTCCTTTATCTTGCTGGCTATACTCTCTCCTATTCCCGGTATCGACCTCAGTTTTCCCTTCCTGCACAGCTCCTCTATGTCTTCTTCCAGCGTTTCTATCCTTTGCGCCGCCCGGCGGTAAGCTCTCACTTTAAATTCCAGTTCGCCCTTTATTTCGAGGAGATCTGCAATCTGGTAAAAGATCTCTGCTATTTCCTTATTTCTCATATTTCCCCTTCCTCAAAATTACTTTAATCTCTATGTTGTCGCCGTCTTTTAAATTTAACTTTTCCCTTAGTCTGTATGGAGCAATTATTTCTAAGATATCGGAGTGATGGGATCTGTTTGGTATTATAGCTGCTGCGTTCAGACCCTTTATCTTTACAAAAAAGCATTTTGCTCCCCCGAAGGTTCTGTCCTCTGTGGCAAATCCTCTTATTTCTATACCTTCGGTGCTCTCCAGCTCTCTGAACCTGTCGATATACTCACCCCAAATCCTCACGTTTAGGGTACCCGGAATCGGGCGGAAGCCGAGTTTTTCTACAAACTGTTTGACATACTCGTCTATGCACGTATAGTACTTGCCTTCTCCCAAACCCGATGTGATCGTACCCTTCAAAACCATCTCTCTCTTCTTGCTGAAAATCTTTTTGTAATCAAAGTATTCTTTCTCCAGCAATTTTTTTCCTTTCTCGGTTATTTTAATCCTCTGCCTCTTGACACCGAGCTTCCTTTCGATATATCCGGACTTCTCCATCTCGATGAGATATCTTGATGCCGACTGCTGGCTGGAATTTATCAGTTCCGACAGATGGGAGCTTGTTGCGATTATCTCTTTATCGATAGCACCGAGTAGAGCCAGTTCCTTTAGAATTTTTAGGCATTTTTCCTCTTTCATCTGCTTCTCAACTTTTCGACCAGTTTTTCTCCCTCTCTTGTCAGATGATATCCATCTTCTTTTTTCTCGAGAACACCCGCATTAACGAGCTCATCTGCTATCTCCTTAGCCACCTTAAGCGGTATGTGGTTTCTCCTTGAGATCGATTTCACATCCTTTTCTCCACTCGCTATATCATCAAATATCATCTTCCTGAACTTATTGGACAGTATAAATCCCTCTTCCATACCAAATCTTAATCTACAACTAAAAGATAAAGTTTTTTAGGAGCAATGATAGAGATGCCAGAGAAACTGCCTTCTATAAAATCGTCTCGGGAAATACTTGACAAGGCATTCAGAAGAGCCAAGGAAATATCCAGAAAGAGATTTTTTGAGAGAGACAGGATAAAGAGAGCAAGGATGGCGAGCCAGGCAAAGATCCAGGCGTTCACAGATACGATTATCACTGAACTCGACAAGTACGTCAAAAACTTTCCCACGATAGATAAATTATCTGGTTTCCACAAGGAGATGCTCAAGATAAAGGTGGGAATAGATGAACTTCGCAAGGCACTTGGAGCTGTATCATGGGCAGAGAGGATGTGCAAAAAGATACGAAGAGAAACCCTCAGAAAACTGAAGTACACCACCGACACCAATGCTATGGCTACGCTGAGAAAGGGATTATATGGGAGAGTATCCTCCATAGTGAATCAGATAGAGCCTCATCTGAAGATTATAAAGGAGGCATGCTCCTTTATGGAGAGCCTTCCACACATAGAGAACATTTCGACCATAGTGATCGCGGGATATCCCAATGTGGGAAAATCATCTTTGCTGAGATTGCTTTCGAGAGCAAAGCCAGAGATAGCAAGTTATCCATTTACCACCAAGGAAATTCACGTTGGGCATATGGAAAAGGATGAGAGGCATGTTAGAGAGAGGTATCAGATAATAGATACTCCGGGATTGCTGGACAGACCTCTGGAAAGGAGAAACAAAATAGAACTTCAGGCAATTGCAGCCCTCAAACACCTTGCAGACCTCATCGTTTTCATCCTCGACCCAACGGAGACGTGTGGATATCGATTGGAAGAGCAGATGAACCTGCTGAGAAGCATAAAGAGGGAATTTTCCGGAATACCAATCATCGTCGTTGAGAACAAATCAGATTTAATGAAGAGAAAATCCCCATACATGAAGATATCATGCAAGACGGGAGAGGGCATAGAAAAACTCAGGGAGAAGATATTTGAAACCCTCTCCAGTTGATAAATTTCATTCCCGTTTTGAACTCCCAAACCTATCAAAAATTATTTTGCCCATGTAAATAATTTTAATAACTCTGTGAAAGGGTATGGTTTTGTTTCTGGTATAGATGAAAGATCTGCCTATCCTCTCCACATCAGCTCCCATCAATACGCTCACGTCGCCGGGTGCGCCTCTGTCGGTATACCATATCTCAACCTTATCAAAATCAAATTCCCTTTTCCATTTCAACATGTTGAGAGCATCTCTAACATTCATATGCATCTCACACTTCTAAGAGCGAGTTTTATGTGATGATTTCCAAATCCCCTGATAAAATCTCCATGCCCAGGATAAAGGTCTTTTACATCCAGTTCGGACAATCTCCGTATGGATTTCTGCAGTTCCATGAGATCTCCACCCGGAAGGTCATATCTTCCTATCCCGCCATGTGCAAAAACGGTATCCCCAGAAAACAGGACTCCCTTTTCTTCGCAGTAGAGGCATATACTGCCTCTGGAATGTCCCGGTGTGTGGAGTACAGTGTAGATATCGTCTCCGATTTTCACTTTGTCACCATCTTTCAGTTCGATATCGACATCAACTCTTGGAGGCGGTAGAGAAAACAGGAGGGCAGATGGTTCTGTACCCGCTTCCAGCACCCTTGCAACCTCTTCGTGGGCGAGAATTTTTACGTCATCCAGCTTTTTTCTTAGATGCCCTGCGCCGCCTGTATGATCGACGTGCTCATGGGTCAGTATGATCTGGTCTATATCATGAATATCGGTGTTTCTTTCCAGTTCATCCAGTATGTACTTCATGTAAAAGCCGGTCCCGGTATCTATTATGGTATTTTTTTGACCCTTTACGAGATAGACATTGGAGTCGAAACCCCTGCCGGGAATGAATATGATCACGGTCCATAATCTACTCTCTACAAAATAAAACTTTTCAAGGATGGATTATGGTCGCGTAGCAAGCCTTAAAAGGAGAGCATCCATTCCATTTTTGGTGTTCAACATGGGCGATGGGAATATTGTCCACATTGTTGGTACCGGAACTATAGGAGAACCCCTTATAGGATTGCTCTGTGACTTTAGAAGAGACCTTGGCATTGATGAGATAACATTTTACAAGCACACTCCCGCCCTGACAGACAGGCCAAAGATAAAGGGTCTTCTAAACAGGGGCGCAAACCTTGCGGTATCTGGGGATAAGGTAAAGGAGTTCAGAGAACTCGGAGTCGAACCAACTTATGAGGCTGAAGAGGCGATAAAGAGAGCATCGGTTGTTATCGACTGCACCCCCAAGGGGGTGGGTTTGCAAAACAAGGAAAAATATTACAAGAAATATGCCGATGTGGTGAAAGGCTTCCTTGCTCAGGGCTCCGAATTCGGCTTTGGAAAGATGTATGCCCTGGGTATAAACGATGAAGCGATCACGGATGAGGACAAGTTTATCCATATAGTCAGCTGTAACACTCACAATATTGCTGCCGTCATCCATACACTGGCGATAGAGAATAAGAAAAATCATCTTGTGGATGGTCATTTCGTATGCATAAGAAGAGCGAATGATGTAAGCCAGTCTGGAGGTTTTGTTCCGTCTCCCCAAGTGGGAAAACACAAGGATGGAGATATGGGGACGCACCACGCCAGGGACGCTTACCATCTGTTCAAGACGCTGGGGTATGAACTGAATATTTTTTCAAGCGCCCTGAAAATAAACACACAATACATGCACACCATATGGTTCAGTCTGAAGCTTGATAGGAAAATAACCGTGGAAGAGGCTGAGAAAAAATTCAGAGAAAACCCAAGGGTCGCGGTCACTTACAAGGACATAGCGAATCTCATATTTTCCTTTGGAAGAGACCATGGTCATTATGGGAGGATACTCAACCAGACCGTTGTTGTTATACCATCACTGCATGTCAGGAAGGGCAATGAAATCGTTGGATTTTGTTTCACTCCGCAGGATGGAAACTCAATACTGAGCAGTATAGCGGCGGCGGAGAGGTTTCTGTACCCCGATGAGTACATGGACAGGATAAGGTGTTTGGGTCCGTTGTTACTGCAGGAAGTTTAAAAAAATGAAGAGTTAAAGGGGAATTGCCAGAGAGGTCACCTGGAGAGAACGGAGGTTACCTTATCTATGACATCCTTGTGAGAGAGAACGGTCAGTTTGTCCTGCGGCTCCAGTTCAACTTCTTCTGTTGGAATGATAAATTTGTCGCCTCTCTCGACAGCTATGATCAGGCTCTTCTTTGGCAACTTTATTTCCTTTATCGTTCTTCCCGCCAGCCGGCTTCCTTCCGGGAGAGTCAATCTGAATATGGAAACGTTTTCTCCCACCCTCATATAGTCTTCGATGTCCGGGTATTTTATCGCTCTGTAGAGATGTTCTGCAATTAAAAGAGCGGGATTTTTGACGATTTTGACGTTCTTCTCCATGAACATGGGTATGCTTTCCTCCTGATTCACCAGAGAAACGAGTCTTTTAACACCCTTGTTCTTGGCGAGAGAGATCACCATGAGATTTACGGCATCGTCTCTCGTTGTGGCGACGAGCACATCCGCTTTTTTAACCTCCGACTCCTCCAAAGTTTCCTCCTGAGTTGCATCCGCGTTTATGGCTATCACGTCGTACTTTCTGGCTACCTCCTCGCACCTCGCCTGATCCTTGTCTATCACTATCACATTGTTTTTTTCCCTATTATCTTTTAAGGTTAGTTCGGTGAGGCGTTGCCCTATGCGCCCCGCTCCGACTATTACTATATACATAAGTGAACTCCCCTTACCATCTGAATGAGCAGATAAGCCAATTGGGGTTTTTAAACTTTTTGTTACATTTAATATGTATGATTTACTTATTAAATTTAGTTAAGTTATCACATTAACAAATTACATTTGAACATAAATTAGCAGATTGATTTTTATACGCGATCCAAGAATTAATTGACCCGGCGAGTTTTTGATGGATTATGAGAGGATTAATATTTGAAATATGTATATAAATCAATTCAGTTGTCATTAACTTGCTTGCTAGATATTATATAGCAAACAATTCTCTCAGCTCGCAAGGATTTGAATACAGTTGTCTTCATCTTCATTTTCGCTTTTTTGCCTGACGGGAGGCTCCCCATTCAAATCTCGACAGCTGCGAACTCCCGATCCTCGGTATTTTTCCAAATTTTCTATGGAGTTACCTTCGGACTACCGAAGGTAACCCCTACCTGTCGAATTTCTGACCCCCTCAGGAACGCCAATTTTTGGTCGAAAAGTGGGGGTTTCGTTGAATTTTTCGGAAAGCGAAATGGGAGCTGCTTGTCATTTCTCTTCCTCCCGCGATCGCGAGAGATATATTTGCTATATATTATCTAGCAAGCAAATCTTTTAGTTGACCCTCCATTTTTTAGATACCACCGGAAAATCTCTCCCCAACTAATGATGATCTGAGAGAGGAATGCAAAAGCATGACCATGCTATATAATGTATAGCATACATATTCCGGACGAAATAAAGCAAATATTCTCACATCCCATCTACCCTGTCCTGAAATTATGCACACAAGTAATAAAATAAACATAATTAAGTTAACAAATTAATTTGTTAAATCATAACGTTAATTGGATATTTTGATACCGGGTTTTCCACCCCGCTTCTTGATAAGTTCCTGAACCCTGTTATATGTTTCTACGTCTATTATTGGTTTGTGATCCCCTTTGTTAAGGTATCTTTCCCATCTCAAGTATCCACAGTACACGGGATTTTTGAGTATGCTGGAAACCGTCTTTTTTGCCCAAACTCTGCCCCTTTTCGTTGGCACATTTTCCCTTCGAAGTATATCAACTATTTCTCCTATACTTTTGCCTTCAATGTACCATTTAAAGATATTCCTCACGACCTCGGCCTCTTTTTTGTTCACGACAAGTTTACCATCTATGTAATCATACCCATAAGGTATGTTAAAACCCAGCATCCCCTTCCCCGTCTTCGCCTTCTGTTCCATCCCTATATAGACTCTCTCCCCGATCTGTTCACTTTCAAGCTGGGCTATCCTCTGTATGATGTCCATAACGAATCTACCCATAGCTGTAGATGTATCCAGAGATTCAGTCATCGAGACAAACTCTTTTCCGGCATTCCTCAGCTGTTCCATCATTATCATGAAATTTTTCGAATTCCTGTGTATCCTGTCCATCTTTATAACGAGAACAGCATCCCATTTGTCCATTTCCTCCATCATTTTCTGATACGCAGGGCGCCGCACGTTTCTGCCGGAGTATCCGTCATCAACATACTCTCCCGCTATTTTCCATCCCCTCGCTTTACAGTAAGCTCTCAGTTTGTCGAGCTGGGCATCCAGAGAAAAACCCTCCTTTGCCTGGTCTTCCGTGGATACCCTCGCGTAGATCGCCACCTTTAGCCTTCTCTCCTCACCCATCCCTTACAAAAATTTTGATTTCGGATTATAAATGTTGTGTTTGATAAATAAGTGCGAGAAAAACTTCAAGTGGATTTTTAAATCTGTTAATTTAAACAATTTGAAAAAGTAAGATTCTATGCCAACTTCTCTGCTATTTTTCTGATCAGCTTCTCCTTTCTGTCTTTCTTATCCACGAGTATTCTACCATCCTTCCTCCACGGTCTGAAAGGATGTCGAGCATCCCTCTCGATAACCGGATTGAGTCCCAGTTCCTTCGCTATTTGAAATATTTTGTCTATCGATGGGTTTTCTACAGCCAGTTTTTTAGGAACCCTTCTACCCTCCCTTCTGGAAACATTTCTGTCAAAATATACAGTCCATATCGCATACTTCCCATTTTCTCTCGAGACCATACACAACATCTCCAACGTCGCATGAAGATTTGGACCCATCGGTATAGTTTCATCTCGTGCTCTCACTCGATAAGTACTCCCTGAACAACGCCATTTTGACCGGGTCTGGATGTGACTCTCATCTTACCGAGATTTGTTTCTATTATTGCGCCTTTCGTTATTATATTTCTTCGGACGTAGTGAGGATTGGCGGGATTTTCTATGACCCCGAGTATCTCTGCCTTCTTAATTTCGCCGTTCTTTTTATCCACAACATACGCTACGTTTGTGGACAGGAGACGAACCTTTGTGTTGCCTCCTCTCGTCCTTACAATCTTCCTTTTTGTCTCTCCAACGTGCACCGGGAGATACTCTCTTCCAATCTCAAATTTTCTCTTTTTCCTGTGTTTTCTCAGCATTCTTCCCGTTATGCTTCTCCTGGATCTTCCCTGCCATACAGCCATTGAAAGGGAGAATCAAAATACGCTATTTAAATATATTCCCCGCCGAGATGCATTTTTCAGAAAATCAGGAACTTGAAGGACAGCCACGTTATCAAAGTTAATATAAACGCGTGCTTCACCCCCGCCGATAAACTTCCCTCTTCAAAGACGCCGGCGACGAAGCCGGAGCCCATGGATTGCACTATGGCTGCGTAAAAATATACAAGTGTTATATCATGCAACGAGACCATGGACGTTCCCGATATTGTTCCCGCCAGCTCGGATACACCTTCTCCGCAGAGCATCGGCAAAAATTGCTTCGCAAGTATCAGGATTATCACGAGGAAAACCAGACTTGATACGTATATGATGGCCACATAGGACATCATACTGGACTTCCTTTCCCTTTTCATAAGCTGTATTTCTCTGGCATATCCATATGCTGAATCAAGAACATCGGCCACGGAGCCACCACCTTTGTTTGCTTCTATAATGAGAGATACTATCTTGTTTATGAGGGGCGCATCGAGTCTCTTTGCGAAATCGCTAAAAGTATCTACAACACTTGAGCCCCAGGATATCCTTTTTGACATCTTTTTTATCTCTTTCGTCAAAATTCCGTAATTTCCTTTTGATGCGATCTGTATAGCTTTGGGGAGAGTGAGACCAACCCTTCTGGAGCTGGCGAGGTCTCTCACAAACTCGGGAAAAGCATCTTCTATCTTCCATATATACCTGGAACGCGCATACTGATAGAATCCATATATGGATGTACCGCTCAACATGCACAGAATAACATAATCATTGAAATCCCCGATGCGGAGACCAAGTAGTGTATCGAAGACCATTATCAAGATGATGGCAATGGGCAATATTATGGAGATAGCGAGGATAGCATCCGATACCTTCTTATCGAAGAGCAGGGATTCCAGGGAGATGTTCAGTTTCATTTTACGGTAAAACTTTCTTTCCGCCATCATCACACCTCTGTTGGGGTGGCAAGCTTGATCACCATGGAGAAGCATATATGTATCAGCGGAAATATCAAACCCACAAACATGTAAAGAAGGGGAAGATGTGAAGAGCTCTGGGATATTATTATGAGCAGGGGGATGACCACCATTATCAGGAGAGGACCTGCAACAGCAACCGTGACATACGCCTCCGCCATCACGCCAAGCGAATCGAGAAATCTTTTCTGTTCGATCCTGTTCTCCCTCATGTACTGCTCCGCCTTTTCCATGAAGTATGATTTCAGAGAGCCACCGGTTGCAACGGTTATTATGGCACCCTGAAGGAAATCTCTAAATCTTGCTGATGGCGTTTTCTCGGCAGCTCTTTTCAATGCCGAAATCATATCGAGTCCAAGGAGTTTGATATCCTTGGCAATTCTAATCGCCTCGTTTCTTATTTCGCCATAAGCCTTTTGCTTGGATAAACTCACAAATATCTCATGCGGCGGCACGCCGGCGCTCGCCATGGCGGCGATAAAACCGAGGGCATAGGGGAGATTTTGATCGATGTTTTTACTTCTGCGAGTCGCTCTGCTGGATGGGTAGCACATTAGGGAAATATAAACAGTTATACCCACTCCGAACGACAGAAGAACGATCAGCAGGAATTTGAGTATACTTTCCGAGGGTTTGGACAAGAAGTTCGAAAGAATATTTACTCCAAGGTATGGGAGAACGAAAAGAAGAATGGTCAGGATGGTGAAAGCGAAAACGAACGATAGGAGAGAATTCATCCATACATATGCGAGGTAGGCCTCGGGTCTTATGTTGAGATTTGCCCTCAGTATATCTCTCTTGAGTTTTTCTGTAACACTACCCTGGGTAAATTTTCCAAATACATTGTAACAGAATTTTTTATACCGCGTCAGAGACATGCACTCCCTCCACCCTTTTTATAAACTCTTCGGGTTTTTCCGCATACTCTGCAACTATCTTGGCAACATCTTTAAAAGTTCTTATTCCCTTCTCTCTCATCCACTTCAGTATTCTAGCCCTTCTTTTCAGTTCTTCCATCATTTCCTCCCTGCTTAAACCGAGTTTCGCCTGTATCTCGTTCAGTATGTAACTGTTACCGGAATAAATAAAGGAATCCTCTACCGGGTCCCATCGAAAAACCTCATTGGTTAGAACCTCCTTGGTTTTTGGATCAACATCGATGACCTCAACAACCTGTTTGCATCTCCTGACTCTCTTTCCCCCGACCTCAGCCTGTATCTGTATGGTGATGATATCGAGAGCCTGAAGCATCACCCTTGGTATATTGATTGGTTCTGATCCAAGTCTGTGGATGAGCGATTGCGGTGAGTCGGCGTGCATGGTCGAGTATGTCGTGTGACCGGTAGCCATTGCCTGAAACAGAACGTAAGCCTCTCTCCCCCTTATCTCTCCCACTATTATGTACTCCGGTCTCTGTCTCAGAGCGGCCTTGAGTAAATCGTACATGTCTATTTCCCCAACCACTTTATCCGCCACAACCTCTCCGAATCCCGACCTGGTAACGCCCGGAATCCAGTTGGGGTGGGGCAGGTTAATCTCCCTGGTTTCCTCTATAGAAACTATTTTCGCTTCTCTCGGTATGAACAGAGCCATCGCGTTAAGGGTGGTGGTCTTCCCAGAACCCGTCCCACCCGCAAATATCGCACTTAAACCATGTTCTACCACCAGCCAGAAATAGGCAACCATCTCTGGAGACATCGTTCCGAACTCTATGAGGTCCGGTGGTGTGAAAGGATCTGTCCTGAACTTTCGTATCGTGAACGTGGAGCCCCTCGCTGTAACTTCTGTACCAAGCGTTGCCTGAATCCTCGAGCCATCTGGGAGGGTACCATCGAGCATTGGCTCCGCTATACTGATGTACTTACCGCACTTTTGTGCCAGCTTTATAACGAAGGAAGAGAGCTCCTCTTCATCCTTGAAGACGATATTTGTTTTGAGGGACCCGTATTTTCTGTGATACAGGTATATCGGTATCTTGGGACCATCGCAGGATATATCCTCTATATTTGGATCTCTCATCAGACCATCTATTTTGCCATAACCTATGGTGTCCCTTTCTATATAGTAAGTGATTTTCTTCTTGGAATCGTTTTTTAGGTTGAACTCCCTCTCCCTCACTATCTCCTCGATCTTTTCTCTCAGTTTACTTCTCGCCGCCTCCACATCTATCTCTTGAAACTCGATATCGAGCTCATGGACGAGAGCCTCGCGGAGGAACTCTAAATCTCTTGCTTCTTCTTCGGTGAGAATTGGCTCCAGTAACCGGTAGCACTTTTCCAGCGTATTTAAATTTTTTACGATCTTCACAAACGCGTAAGGGGGGTTTACTGGATAGGAATCCAGCTTCTCGAAAATACTGTTGAGATACAGAACTCCCTTTTTACCGCACGAAGGGCAGGTTACCGTGACTTTACCCTCGGTACTTTCCGTGGTCTCTTTTACTTCTATTCTGGCGTGACACACTGGGCATATAACGATCTTTTTCTTCTGTTTTTCATCGCTTTCAATCATTTTTCTCAATCCTCCCAAGAAGCTCATCGGGTCGTTCCCTGTATTCTTCTATCATCTGCACACATTCTCTGAAAGATATTTGGTCTTTACCGATAAGCCAGTTGACGAGTTTTATCCTGCGATTGAGTTCCTTCGTTATCTCGTCTTTTGATATACCCAATTCACTCCTTATCTTTTCCAGTATGTAGCTTCTCCCAGAATATCTGAATGTATCCGTCACCGGATCCCACGAGAAAACCTCGTTTGTTATTATTTCCTTAGTTAGCGGGTCTATGTCGATTATTTCGATAATGCGCGTTACCCTTCTAACCCTTTTATTCTTTATTCTGACTACTGAATGGAAACAGATAAAATCAAGAGATTGTATCATTATTCTCGGCACGTTCATGGGCTTACTCTCCAGTCTGTGGATGAGCGATTGCGGTGAGTCGGCGTGCATGGTCGAGTATGTCGTGTGACCGGTAGCCATTGCCTGAAACAGAACGTAAGCCTCTCTCCCCCTTATCTCTCCCACTATTATGTACTCCGGTCTCTGTCTCAGAGCGGCCTTGAGTAAATCGTACATGTCTATTTCCCCAACCACTTTATCCGCCACAACCTCTCCGAATCCCGACCTGGTAACGCCCGGAATCCAGTTGGGGTGGGGCAGGTTAATCTCCCTGGTTTCCTCTATAGAAACTATTTTCGCTTCTCTCGGTATGAACAGAGCCATCGCGTTAAGGGTGGTGGTCTTCCCAGAACCCGTCCCACCCGCAAATATCGCACTTAAACCATGTTCTACCACCAGCCAGAAATAGGCAACCATCTCTGGAGACATCGTTCCGAACTCTATGAGGTCCGGTGGTGTGAAAGGATCTGTCCTGAACTTTCGTATCGTGAACGTGGAGCCCCTCGCTGTAACTTCTGTACCAAGCGTTGCCTGAATCCTCGAGCCATCTGGGAGGGTACCATCGAGCATTGGCTCCGCTATACTGATGTACTTACCGCACTTTTGTGCCAGCTTTATAACGAAGGAAGAGAGCTCCTCTTCATCCTTGAAGACGATATTTGTTCTCATGGAGCCATAGTCCCTATGATAAATAAAGATGGGTATCTGCGAACCATCGCATGAGATATCCTCTATGTACGGGTCTCTCGTAAGTGCGTCGATCTTACCGTAGCCGGCGGTATCCCTCTTGATGATATACGTTATCTTTTTCTTGGACTCGGGTGAAAGTTTGAGATTATAGTCAGATATTATCTGATCAACGAGCACCTCCACATAATTGTCCGCGTCCTTTCCTGTAAGCACATCCGGATTCAGTACATCATCCAGTGTTTCTTTTATAAAATTGAGGTATTTCTGTTCCTCATCGCTCAGGCTGGGTTCTATAACAATGTACAGATTTTCCACCAGTTTTTTATCCTTGAGGATTTTGATGTAAGCATAGGGTCTGTTCACACAGTAGAAGCCGATCTCCTCAAATCTTTCGTTATTGATCGGCTCATTAATCCTGGTCTCCTCCTCTGTGGGTCTGCAGTCTATCTCGGGCAAGGAGTTTATACTCTCTTCGACATTCTCCAGATGCTCGATATCCATGAACTCTATTTCGTCATATTTCTCCACATCCGTATCCTCGGGGATTATCTGTATATCCGTTTCTGATTCCGTTTCTGATCCGTCAAGAGATATTATCTCCACCTTTTCTGAATACGCCCTTTCCGGTAATTCGGTTTCACTCTCTTCTTGGAGAGCGGGAATGTCATCGGAGGGTACATATTTGTCGAGTACACTCTCCATAGAGAAATCTACAAGGGGTCTCTCTTCGTCTCTTTCTCCCCCTTTAGAGAGCCCCTCGTCCTCCACGATTTCTTCTCTGATTTCCTCCCCTGGCTCAATTTCTGTTTTTATCTTTTTACGCGCTCTCCATAAAACACCCTCGAGATTAACTTTCTTCAGACCCCTCTTTGCTTTTTTGCCATCAATGTTTTCTCCTTTTACGGTTTTTCTCCCCTCCTTTGTGGATGCAAAAAGTTTGGACAACACTTCAGATTTTGTCAGAAACATCACCCCATCTCGTGATAGTGCAAACTGAAGAAAGATATAACTTTGAAACTTTCATGGTCTGCATCCCATTCATTTCTGTTAACCCCTCCTCTAATCCAAATAGAATAACCGTATTTATAGATTTTTTTATCGATACATTTTTATTCAATTTCGAATTCGCCGGAATCGTCTTTTAAATATCCAGAATACTTTTAACTCACTTATCCCATAATGCTGACCGGACCCGTGAGGTAGTCAGGATATCCCTCCGGCCTTCGGAGCCGGCGACCCGGGTTCGAATCCCGGCGGGTCCA
>CAYSPA010000004.1:0-28911 GCA_964432835.1 uncultured Thermoplasmatales archaeon
CGTCTGCAAGGAAGGCGGCGGAGGATCTCGTAAGGATCCAGATGGAGATTTGTAACATGAGTGATGCTGATCTCGTGTTTCCGGAGACATTCTGGATGAAGGATGAACAGATAGATTACTTCAGGTTCTACTTTGGATATGCAAACTCCTCCCTCTTGGGATCTTTCATAACCCTTGCACCATTTGGAAGGGAAAGGATAGAGAAGGTAATGAAAGAGCTTTATCTTTCGTAGATTATCCTTTTCCTCGGGATGTCTCACCAAAACTCTTTATCTTGTTTGCAAGCATACCGATGTTAAGCATGAGATGAATCACCGCAACAACATCCATCGCAAAGCCACTCACGGCGTGCATATTTTCCAGTTTCCACACATCGCAGCCAGCGAGACACCATTCCGTCATCCTTGCCATCTTGCCGGATGGAGCCAGGAACAGACCTATGCCAGTAAACAGGGAGACAGCAAACGGTATTAGAAGAATAGATACAATTCCCCTCACCACCAATTTCTTCACAATTTCCCCTCAGACAACCATAAACCTATAGTTGTTATTAAGAGATCTTTTGATGAATTAGATTTGTCAAAAAAAGCAGTCACAGACAAATGTCTGCAAGTACTTCGAAATTTTTTGTGGATGAGCTAAGTTTCTATCTTTAGGTATGCTACACAATAGCACGATAGCTATAAGGAATATCCACAATTAACTTCGCAGTACCGTCTGCAAAAACAAATATAGTTTCTCATACCATATTAACAAATTACTATGCTCATATCCGAATTCGACCCATGGAAATCAAAACTCTGTACATGCCCGAGAAAATTTTCCTTTAGTCCATATACTGGCTGCTCCCATGCATGTGTATACTGCTACATCTCTTCATACATACCAAACCCTTTCAAATCGAGGGTGAAGAAAGACCTTTTCCGCAGGCTGAGGAGGGAGATCCATAAAGTGGATACCTACATAAGCATGGCTAACAGCTCGGATCCGTATCCTCCAGAAGAGAGGTACAACAGGTTTACTAGAGGATGTCTGCAAATCTTCAAAGAGAACGATATCAGGCTGTTGATCCTCACGAAATCGGATATCGTTACGAGAGATATAGACTTACTCAAAGAGATGAGGGTTGCGGTGAGCTTTACCATAACGACCTTGGATGATGACAAAGCGAAGATCATTGAGCCCAATGCGCCGGCGCCATCGAGAAGGTTAAGCGCTCTGAAGAAGCTGAACAGAGAAAACATTCCCTGTATCGTCAGGATAGATCCCATCATACCTGGATTTAATGATGAAGAGATCGAAAAAATTGTTGAGGAGATTTATCCATACGTTGATCACGTGGTGGCATCCACGATAAAACCCAGGAGAGATTCTCTGAAAAGGCTCGAGAAGGTTATAAACCTTAGGGATTACAGACTTGAGAGAAAGGAAGGGGCTTTTTACCTTCCAGAAAATTTAAGATTCTCTCTGCTGGAAAGGGTTGAAAGGATTTGTAGAGAATACAACCTCTCATTTGCAACGTGTAGAGAAGGTTACCCATTCAGAGCAAGATCCTGCGATGGCAGTCATCTCATTCCTTCTTAGATCTTATCGCTCTGTAGATAAAGTAAGCCAAACCTCCATAGAGTACAACCACTCCAATGATTAGCATGATTATTGCCGATATAGGCAGGCTCATCTTTTCACCCTCTGAAGAACAAAAGATGCTATCACGATAAAAACTATCGGTAATGCGCCTGCGATGATTAAAGCATACACAGGGTAACCCATGTAAGGTTTCTTCAGGTTCTCCACGATGGATAATATCAGGAGCATGACCAGAATTGAAGGAACAACATATCTTATAAGCAGATCCCACCATCTTCCTATCCTTATATCTGATGTTTTGTTTGCATGCTCCCTAAAGAAAGATACCTTGTAGAGGTAGCCCAGGGTTACGCATTCGAGCAAACCAACTGTTACCAGACCAAAGTTGGCTATGAAATGATCCACTATATCAAGCCAGTATATCCCACTACCCGTTGTGAAGAACAAGCTCGCCATGAATCCAACTAAACATATGATTGCTGTTGCCTTAAACTTCGATATTCTCCATTTCCTGTTTAGGGATGAAGCCATTGGCTCTATCATCGAGAATGCGGAATCTATTCCAAAGGTGAGCAGGGCTATGTAGAACATCATTCCAAAAATTGCAGATGCAAAAGGTAGCAGGGATATCGCGGTTGGATATGTTATGAAGGTGAGATGGGGACCCGCTATACCCAGATGGTTTATATCAACGTTTTTTACATATGCCAGATAACCGACCACGCTGAATACGGTAAATCCAGCAAGAAATGATGTCCCCGCATCAGCTAAAGAAGTTATGAAGGCATTGTTCGAAATATCTGAATCCCTTCTCAAGTAACTGGCATAGGTTATCAGTATTCCCTGAGCCAGGCTTAGAGAGAAGAACACTTGGGCATATGCAGATAACCAGACATTCACATTGAGGAGTTTTGAAAAATCTGGAGTGAGATAGTAACTCACGCCCTCAATTGCTCCGGGCAGGGTCAAACCTCTTATCGTCAGTATTATCAGAAGGGCTGTTGGAAGGGGAACGGTGATGGCGACAACCTTCCCTATCCTGTCAACACCTTTATAGAGTATGATGAATATGGAAAGCCATATAGCTATGAGACCAAGTAAAACCGGTATGCTTATCCCTCCAATCTCTGAGATTCCGGATGTTTTTCCAAGGAAACGGAAGAAGAAGCTCTCCGCGTCGGGTTCCCACAGGAGATTTATAGAGTAAACCATGTAGGCAAAGCACCAGGCCATAACCACTACATAATATGATGCAACAACAAAAGGAGTCAAGCTCGATAACCATCCAACCCATTCAAGTTTTTTATTCACCTTTTTGAAAGCCAGAGGTGGTGGTGATCTGGACCAATGACCCAAGGAAAATTCCAGAATCATCAAAGGTATTCCAGCGGTGAATAGGGCTATAAGATAGGGAATTAAAAAGGCGCCGCCGCCGTTCTTGTAACAGACATAGGGAAATCTCCATACATTTCCAAGTCCAACGGCGGAGCCTATCGCAGCCATTATGAAAGCAAATCTGGATCGCCAAGTGGAAGGTATGATATCAGCCCAATCAAAGTATTTATTTGGAATAATTTTATTTTTACGTTTTTTATGTCTCTTCCTCTGGAATAATAACTATTTTTATTTCGTTATTGCCGCTGTAGGGGTCTGTTGGACCATAGGTTGCTTGTATCCTGAATGTGGCAATTATGGGCTGAAATATGACCTTGAACATTTTCTTGGTGGCTTCTTCGAATTCCGAGAAGCTGTGTATGTGGGTGACCCAGCCACCTCCCTTGTTATATGGAGGGGCTATGTATCCTGGCTGGGGCCATATTATGCTGGTGTTGAGCCAGTATACGTCAGGATATGGACCAACGGCAAGGCAGTCAAACTCATCTTGATCCTCATCCATCTCGAGGAGGTCTACTAGATAGTCTCTCGCCTCTTCCGTATCTTCCCTCCATGGGTCGGTCCAGTGGGCATTCCAGTATTCATTCTCAAAGCCATCCGCGAGGAGAGTTTCATCTGCCTCTATTGAGACATCATCTATCCATGCATCTTCCCATTCCAGGTCAGATTTGAATGCTATTCTGAAGTTGGGTACGAAATATTGAGGGTCTGTTATCACATC
Organism: uncultured Thermoplasmatales archaeon; assembly: GCA_964432835.1. Taxonomy (GTDB): domain Archaea; phylum Thermoplasmatota; class E2; order DHVEG-1; family B18-G2; genus B18-G2. Next base: position 3,704 of record CAYSPA010000004.1, read on the forward strand.
GTGATAGTGTAACCACACATCCTTATTTGGATTTGCACCGAGGTCGGTCACGAAGTTGTACGATGTTCCATTGTAATAGTAAAGCTCCAGATCGGTGTCCCCCCACCATTCATGGTTGCTCAGTTTATACCAGAAATCAACGCTTATGAGGCTGGCGTTACTGGCATCTAAGTCCTTCGTCACAAACCATCCGATCGTGATGGGGGGCGGGGATGCGGATGCGGAGCCGCTATGCGCCTCGTGCGTATCCCTAAACCACGGGTTGCCACCCCATATAGCATTGTATGTACCGGGAATCCATATACAATTGGGCAATCCATCTGTTATCAAACATGCGACCGTTCTGTTGCCCTCGTCGAATCTCGGACTGTTGAATATCTCGTCAGCTGCCAGCCTGATTGCACTTCCCATGGGTGTCGCTCCGCGAAGTTGCCCCATGCTTCTCACCTTGTTTGATATGCTTATATAGTTATCCTGCGTAACCGTTACGGGACCTATCCTCGTCTCTGCGTGAGGTGGATACCAACCTCCGAATTGAATTATGGTGAGCTCTACGCTCCCATCATGTGGAAATACGCTTTCATTCTCTATCGCATTAGCTAAACCCTCTCTCACAAGCTGCCAGTCCGAACTGCTTATACTGCCCGAACCATCGAGGATCAACACCAGCTGTGTGAATGGTCTCTCGATTTGCGGTTCGATCCTAGCCCTTATACTCAAATTGGCGGTATCCCCGACATCGAGTTTATCGATATGCCATATACCCGTGGTATATTTATAGAATCCCCTATCTGTTGAGTTACTCACATACTCCAAGCCGTGAGGGAGAGAACAATTGATATCTATATCTTTCACTCCAACATCACCGTGCACACACCTCAGTGTTATATTAATCGTTATTATATCGCCCGCGTGAACGATCTCGGGTGATACGGATGCTTTAACCTCCAAATCGCTCATCGGTTGCATAGGGAGAATTTTAGAGAAGAGCATCGTATTACGGGTTGGGTCTATTATCGTGACTTTGGCTTCGCTGAAGTTCCCAAGGTAGTCGATATCATAGCTGAAGGGTATACGGATTCTCTCCCCGATATCCCATTGATGATTCTCATTTGCGGGCGCCGGAAGTAAATCCTCCACCTTCTTTTTGTACTTCGTACCATTTATCACATACGTGATGTAAGCATCCTCTGGTATGGGCTCTCCACCGAGGTGCTGTAAGACTATGTACCGCCCCTCAACATCCGCTCCAATGTTTATAACGACCTCAGCCTGAGGTACTTCACTTGATAAAACAACATAGTAAATTGCCGATACGGAGGGAATAATTATAGTGAGCAGTAAAAGTTCACCGATGATTTCCGATGCGCCGGCATCCCATCCCATAATACGTATATATCTCGCTCATGCATTATTAATTATTCGCTCAGTGAGATATCGGCAAGAATTTCCACATATCTGAGATTGAGTTGATTTGTTATTCCGGTGAGATCGATAACAATCTTATTCCCATCCCTCGAGACCATATCGGGGGTGTAAGGGTTATCGGATTTGCCAAATAAACTCTTGAAAAAACTTTCCCAAGCATTTGGGTAACTCGTCGTGATGTTTATGTAAGTGACGTTATCGATGGTCAGCATGCCCTGAGCGTCCTCGAACTCGACCCACAGAGCATATACACCGTGACCACTCAAAGAAGGTACCCCGAGGGTTGTGATGTTGATAACGGTGAAGTAAATACCGTTATAATCTGCGGTAAAAAGCGGTTTGCCGAGAATGGTGTTGTTAATCGTTTGATTCAGTATCAGTGCACCACTTTCATAAACATACTCTTGATTCACGAAGTAGGAATTTCTCGATAAGAATCTTATCTTCCCAACTTTATAAACCCATTGATTCGTGGAATTCTCTATCGTAATGGTGCAACTATTCTCATTTATTTCGAGGGTGTCATATGTTTTTCCCTTTCCAATGATGGGAACATTACTGGCACCAAGAGAGATGGGTACGGAGATGGCGGTATGCTGTCTGATCAGGGATAACATATCTATGGCATACTTGAGCTGTATAAATTGACTTTGAACCTCCTGCATGTGAGACGCCTCAACTTCTTTCAGCCACTGTGGAACGTAAGCCACATTGATTATGGTTACAATAGCCACTATCAACCCTATGAGCAACACGGCAACGACGATACCAACTACTGCTTTATCTGACCTTTTGCACCCCATCCAAGTTTAAGATTATAATTTCACTTATTAACTTTTCCGATTCGATACTGCGAAGTCGATCATCGATACCTCTCCCGGCTGAGGATGGAAGATACCACCCGCCAATCGGAAGAGCCAAGGAGGTGATGCTCTACACCTGGTGGAGGAGTTCCAGAAGGACAAAACTGGAGAGACTCTATCATCCCGCTAACTCAGATACTCTTCTATCGCCTCCGCCGCCCTCCTTCCCGCGCCCATGGCTGAGATAACGGTTGCGGCTCCAGTTGTTATGTCTCCGCCGGCAAAAACACCATCTATCGATGTTCTTCCCTTCTCATCAACAACTATAGTTCCATCCTTCCTTACTTCGAGACCTTCTATCATGGAAGTTATAAGGGGATTCGGCCTCTGACCTATCGCTATTATTACGGTATCAACCTGCATCACCGAGTTTGAGTTTGGTATGGGTATGGGTCTTCTTCTCCCGCTTTCATCGGGTTCTCCGAGTCTCATCTGTATGTATTCCATACCAACAACATTCCCTTTCTCATCTCCTATGAATCTGACCGGATTTGCGAGAAACATGAATCTAACGCCCTCTTCTTCGGCGTTTTCAACCTCCTCTTCTCTCGCTGGACATTCTTTTCTGCTTCTTCTGTAGATTATGAAAGATTCTTCGGCACCAACTCTCAGAGCTGTTCTCGCACAATCCATCGCCACGTTTCCCGCACCAACGGTAACGACCCTTTTTCCAACCCTGATGGGGGTATCATACTCGGGAAATCTGTATGCTCTCATCAGATTTACTCTCGTCAGAAACTCGTTTGCAGAGTAAACGCCATTCAGCTCTTCTCCAGGTATACCTAACCATCTCGGCAAGCCGGCGCCGGCGCCAATGAAGATCGCATCGAATTCCTTTCGGAGTTCATCAAAGGTGATGGTTTTTCCCACAATAACATTACACAGGATTTTCACTCCAAGGGCTTTAACATAATCTATCTCCTGCCTCACTATCTCTTTGGGCAACCTGAATTCCGGTATGCCATAAAGTAGAACCCCTCCAGGTTCATGCAGTGCTTCAAAGATGGTGACATCATATCCTTTTAGAGCAAGATCGCTGGCTACAGCAATTCCAGCGGGTCCGGAGCCGATCACAGCTACTTTTTTCGATTTCTTCTTTTCTATCTTTGGAATCTTGTATCCTTTTCTTCTCTCCCAGTCAGCCACAAATCTCTCCAGTCTCCCGATGGCTACGGGTTCTCCTATTTTATTTAACCTGCACATGCACTGACACTGTTTTTCCTGAGGGCAAACCCTACCCGTTATCGCCGGTATCGGATTTTTTTCTTTTATGATTTTTACAGCATCCTCAAACCTTCTTTCTCTTATTGCTTTTATAAAAGCAGGTATATCAATACCAACGGGACAGCCCTTAACACATGGTTTATCCTTGCACTGCAGACATCTCTCCGCTTCTTTGATTGCGGTTTCCTCATCATACCCGAGAGCAACCTCGCTGAAGGTCTTTATTCTCTCCTTTGGATCGAGCTTTGGCATCTCGTACTGTGTTTTCCTCACACTCATACCTCTCCCTTCCACTGGGTATCCAGATACCTCACCAGAGAGATTCCTTCTTCCTCAACAAATCTCTGGTTTCTCTTCATCAGATTATCAAAATCAACCTTGTGGCCATCAAATTCTGGACCATCGACGCATGCAAATTTGATCTCATTTCCAACTCTCACTCTGCATGCACCGCACATCCCCATGCCACACACCATTATGGGATTGAGACTGACTGTTGTTTTTATCCTGTACTTCTTCGTCAGTTCGCTGACCGCTTTCATCATTGGAATGGGACCAACGGCTATGACATGGTCTATCCTTTCACCGCTCTCTATCAGCTCTCTCAACACATCGGTAACAAAACCCTTCTTACCCTTGCTACCATCATCTGTTGCAATCATCAGTTCATCGCTGTAATTCGATATCTCCTTTTCCATGATTAAAAGGGATTTTGTTCTTGCGCCGAGTATGGATATTACCCTGTTTCCTTCTCTTTTCAGAGCCCTTACAATTGGATAGAGAGAAGCAACACCCACGCCGCCGCCGACGCATACTACGGTTCCAAATTTCTCTATCTTTGAAGGATTTCCTAAGGGGCCGCATAAACTGTAAAGTTTGTCCCCAACCTCGAGAGAGCCGAGTTTCTTGGTGGATGTGCCTATCTCCAGAAATATCAACGTTATTGTGCCCTCTTCCCTGTCATAATCAGCTATGGTTATTGGTATTCTTTCTCCTTTCTCATCCGCCATGACTATTACAAATTGCCCGGGATTTGCATGCTTTGCAATAAGAGGGGCTTTTACCACGATCTGTTTTAGATTTTCATGCAGTATTTTTTTGTCGATGATTTCGCACATGTCTCTCACTATTTTAAATTAATTAGGGAGGGGATACTCAGAAGATCCCCTGCTCGACCATTGCGTCTGCTACCTTTACAAAACCGCCTATGTTCGCTCCCGCTATGAGATTCTTTGGACTGTCTGCGTATTTTTCTGCATATTTCACACATGTGTTGAAGATGTTCACCATTATGTTGTGCAATTTTTGATCAACTTCCTCTGGACTCCACTGTGTGAACTGCGCATTCTGACTCATCTCTAAACCGCTCACAGCTACTCCTCCAGCATTTGCTGCTTTTGCCGGACCTATGATTACACCATTCTCTGTGAAGTGTTCTACCGCATCTGGAGTTGTTGGCATGTTTGCTCCTTCTACAACAGCAATGACACCAGCGTTTGCAAGCATCTTTGCATCATTGAGATCAATCTCATTCTGGGTTGCACACGGGAATGCAACGTCCACTTTACCTTCCTCCTTTGCTGCAATCTCCCACGCCTTCTTGCCCTCATAGAAGTCCAGACCGAATTTTTCTGCAACCTCCTGCAACCTGCCCCTCCTTATTGCCTTGGTCTCATAAACCGCATTCCATATCTCATCATTTATTCCATCCGGAAGATACATCGTTCCCTTTGAATCTGAAAGAGTTATTACCTTTCCACCGAGTTCTGTGACCTTCTTTGATGCAAACTGTGCAACATTACCGCTTCCAGAGATTGCAACCTTCATGCCACTGAGGTCTTTCTTGTTGTGGAACTTTTTCAGCATCTCCATGAGATAGTATGTTGCTCCATACCCGGTTGCTTCTGGTCTTATGTATGAACCTCCCCAGTTTAATCCCTTACCTGTGAGAACTCCTTCCCATCTGTTTACCAACTTTCTGTATGTTCCAAAGAGATAACCAATTTCCCTTGCTCCTACACCAATATCTCCCGCCGGAACATCGGTGTTTGGACCTATATGTCTGAATAATTCCATCATGAATCTCTCACAGAATCTTCGCACTTCAGAATCGCTTTTTCCATGTGGGTCAAAATCGCTTCCTCCTTTTGCTCCACCCATCGGTATGCCTGTGAGTGCATTCTTGAAAATCTGTTCGAAACCAAGGAACTTGAGTATTCCAAGATTTACGGTTGGATGGAATCTCAATCCACCCTTATAGGGACCTATCGCACCATTGAACTCAACTCTGTAACCTCTGTTCACATGAATTTCTCCATTATCGTCTTCCCATGTGACTCTGAACATTATCACTCTCTCTGGCTCAACGATTCTCTCGAGGATTTTCTCCTTCTGATATTTTGGATTTTTTTTCACGACTGGCATTATACTCTCTACAACCTCTCTTACTGCCTGATGGAATTCCTTTTCTCCAGGGTTCTTCTCTATCACCTTCTCCATGAATACTTCAACATCCTTGTCCATAAACTTCCCTCCCTTTTCTTGCCGAGGGAGGTATCTGCAAGTTATATTTAAAGTTTAATCCGTGGCCGGCTCTATCCCCAAATGAAGAATCATGCCAGAAATAGGTATGATCTTCTATCCACAGAGCAGATTGTAAATCGAGAGAAGTTCTCCGGCAACCGTCCATGCAGTAAGGGGCTCATCGTATATGGAGATCACGTCATCGGAAAACTTCTTCACATCCGTCTTAAAATCGCCTTTCGGAAAACCACCGATCAGAAACATTAGGTTCTTCTTGCATAGCTCATCTATCGACTCCAAATACTTCCTCGGATTCACTCTTCTTCCATCTGGAGAGAAGGTCACCACCCTGTCTGGCTTCTCCTTCTCTACCAGCTTCTCGAGAGGTACCTCTCTCTCCATCCAGAGCAGTGGATTCTCCGAATCCTCGGGTACCCTCTCGACTCTGAACAACTGCTCCATCAAGCCGACAAACCTATTATAGCTTCGCATTATCTTTGCGTCTCTCCTCACATAGATAACATCATCATTTCTGGTATGTACTATCGTCTTAACCATCCCTTTCTTGTTTGCTATCGATTCCAGGGTTACAAGCAAGAATATATGGACGATATCCGGTCTCCCCCGTCTGTAACCGTCCTCAAGATATCTTAAAGCAGTGTGATGATAGTTTGAATCCAGAAGAATGTTTTTCGATTCCCTCCCCCTCCTCTTCGCAGATGCAACCACTACGGGGTGACTCCATATCTTGCTCGGCACAAGCTCAAGTTCCGATTCCGCGAGAACCACCGTTATCATGGAATCAACTCAAAATTTCTCCCAACAAGTCATTTTTCTGAGCATATTTAATCTCTTGGGCTATCCTTCTACCAGTCGATAAATCTGGCTGTATCAGGTCAGAATAAGGAGAGCCAGATATATACGGATTCGTTCCGGCAACAATCCTTGCCGAGATCTCAAACACCTTGAATTTGAGATCCTCAGTCACCACCGTCTCAAGGCAAAAGGGTCCAACCATTCCACCAAACAACTCTATAGATTTCTCAACGACTTTCTCTCCCATCCTGAAAACCTCTGGTAGCAGGGATTCTCTCATGACTATAGGTATGTTTCCAGTGACCACGAAAGTTGGATGTATACCGATCTCTTCCAGCTCCGAGATCGAGCCAATCCTCTGAAGTTCATCTATGGTCGTCTCGTCTCTCCTATCCATGGAAAGCAATTGCAGAGAACCTCTCCTCAATCTGTACCCCTCATTGATTATCGGAGAATAGAAGTAATGCAGATAATACCTCGTTCCCATAACGAATTCCTGTATAGTAAAAGGCTTGCTCCAATCCACGAGTTTCTCAAACTCCTCGTATGTTTTGGCGATGAAAAACCCCTTTCCCCCCTTTGCACCATGGTATTTTACTATAACGGGTCTATCGATATCCTTTGGATCCCTTATCTGTTTCGGCATATCCAAACCAGCGCCCTCGAGCCACTTTCTCTCAAGATCCCTATCAGACTCCCATATCAGGACCCTTCTGTTTCCAAAGGTTGGTAGCTTAAGTTTCAAGAAGTTTTCGGCACCAAGATACTCAACAAATGAGCCGTGAGGAATAATAACGACATTCTTTTCCCTCAGCTCCTCGACATACTTTGGAATATCTCTGTAATCATCAACGAGAAAGAACTCATCCGGCCTCCCGAGAGGGAAGGCATCGTAGAACTTGATTCTATCCTCGATTCCTATACCAAGCGTTCTGAATCCTTCTTTCTTTGCCCCGTTGAAAATCTGTAAACTGGAATGAGAACATATCGTGGCTATCACGATGTTCTCTTTATCATAACCCTCGAGCAGTTCTTTGATCGAGAAAACTTTCGCCTCTGCTGCCATTGAAAGAGTTATGAATATTCGATTTATATGGATTTCGCTATCTTGGTACTCCAATCAACCGAGGGTTGTTGTAAGAGGGAAAGGGCTCTCTAACGCGTTCCATCGACTCCGAGTGGTGAATCGTCCCATTTTCCGGAACAACTGCTCGGATGTATCGATTTCTCCCATGCAACAACGTGGGCGTGAAATGAGGCAGACAAATCCGAAAAGATTTAAACGGGCTTTTTTATAGGACTTACGAGGAGGTACTTTGATGGGTGTAAATACATCAGATGGATATATCAATTTTTTCATTCTTGGAATGGATAGTGAAGGAAAGCTCATAGCATTTAACAAAAGATGTGAAGAACTGACGGGTTATAAGAGAGAGGAGGTTCTTCACAAGAAGATATGGAATACCATATTTCCAAAGAACCTGAAGAACAAATGGGGTGATATATTCTCAAACAGATCATACCGGTTGGAAATCCCGATACTGACCAAGGATGGCAAAACCGTAGAGCTTGTATGGAGCCCCATGCAGGTTGGTATAACGAGCAAGGAATTATGGTTGATAGGTGCGGAAAAATCGAAGGAGAACGAGCTCTGGGAAATCCTCGAACTGGAAAGGGGAAACAAGGGAGAAACGGAGAAAAAGACAAAAACAACAGTCAGCAAAAAAACCAAGAAAGGTAAAACCCCCGAGAGAAAAATACCCGCGGTTGCAGAATCCGTGAAATATATGGAGGAGGCGATAAATCTTTTAGAAGATCAATGGACGAAACTCAGGGAATATGCGAACCAACTCGAAAACATCAGATTAATGCTTGAGAAGTATGCCGAGGGTCTGGAAAAAGAAAAGAAAAAACTCGATAGATACAGGGAAAACGTGGAAAAGAAAATGAAAAAAGGGCTTCTTTCCGCAATCGGAGACCTGAGGAGTGGAAAAAAGAAACTCCAACGCATGGAGAAATGGAATGCACTAATAGAAAAGGTTAACAGAAAAATAGATGAAATTGAGAAAATGAGGGAAAAACTGGAGAACATGATGCAAAGGTCACTCGAGAACACCGAAGATGTTGAGAACCTGAGGAGACAGATCAGAGATTTGCAGTACAGACTGATGGAGTATCAACAAAGAGAGCAGAAATTGAAAGAGGAACTGGAGCACTACAGAGGAAGGGAAGAAAAACTTGATATTAAAATGAAATTACTCGATGAGATAAGGAAAAAGGAGCGAGAGATAATTTATAGGGAGAGCGAATTGGAAAGAAAAGAAAGGATGTTGAGGAAGAGGGAGGAAAAACTGAGCGAGAGGGAAAGGGAAATGATGCAGCTACTTGCCAGATGCATGGAGAGTAGCGACGGTAAAAGAGAAACTACTTCCATAGAAGAGGTTGTAAATGTTCTCCCGGAAGATAAACCCGCCGTTGTCCTAAAAAGGGGGATTATCCAGAAAGTAAATCCACCTTTCTTGGACATAACGGGTTACGATGAAGATGATATCATAAACAGAAATTTCTTTTCGCTCGTTGATTCGGAAGACCTCCTGAATCTCCAAGAGTATTACCTGTCCAAATTAAAAGGAAATAACGACATTCCGCACTGCGAGATCAGGTTAATCAGCAGCAAAAAGGAAAAAATCCCGGTAAAAATAAAATTAAAAAGGATAAAATATGAGGGGGATTTCCTAAACGTTATACGGATGGAGAGATTCTAATTCAATTCGACGATTCTGCTCGTGAATATACATGGCGCAGACACGTCGAAGGTGCCAGGCGCCCCGACCTCGGGAACAAGACTTCCAGATATTGAAGCTCTCGGAGGTATCCCCGTTGAGTTAAACGCCGCAGACAGGTTCACCATAATTATCGCTTTATCTCCAACATTCATACCTCCGTTGTTGTATATTGAGTTATCGGCATCGTGGAGCACTATAACTCCAAATGTCGTTCCGTTGAGAGAGACATTAAGGGTATGGAACACACCGGAAGAATTAACTTTTGGAGCCACATAACCGCTCGCATTGGAGAACGAAAGAATCACGAGTTTATCGTACTTCAGGTAGAGAATGGTGTTTCTCAGATCAATATCCTCCGAACCCGATCTTGGTCTTATTGTCAGGGCGAGATGAGTTAAATAATTCTTTTCGCTGTTTGTATAACCTATAACGTCCACTATGGTTAAGCCACTTGATATTTCTCTGGTTGTCTGCAGACCCACCTTGTTTGCCCTCTGTTGAAGCAATTCGCCGGTTCTTATAAGAACAGTTGCCGCCACAGCTGCAACGAGAATCATCGCTATGAAAACTATAAGTGTACCTATACCTACAAAACCCCTTTCGTCTTGGACAAACTCCCCCTTAACCTTTCTGAGGCTTTTTGGTTTTATCGCTATAATTGACTTTATATTCAGGCATCCCAAACCCCTGTCCGAATCTATTATCACGAAACCAGCGTCGTAGTCTATATCTTCCAAAATTCCAGAAACAACGCTTGCTCTCTCTTTGCCAGGTTCCTTCAGCACAATCTTACAGTACTTCCCTATCAATTTATCCATACACCTCTTCTCCACTTCTCACCACCTCCTTTTCGCTTCATTCCCCATGGCATTTGATACCATGGGAAATGTTATCATGTTATATGTCTACAAGTAGGTATATTTAAGCGTTTTTCGGCAAAATCTCAATTTGATATTTTGTCGCGTGCCAACAATTAACATTCCGATAATGGATGTACAACAATCCCTTTATAAACAAATTTATAAAAATTCAAATAATGAAATTCATCACCGTTATCACCGGGGACAACAGGGGTTTTTCAAGTATTTTCACTCTACTTGCCATCTTCATGATAATTGGCACGCTGTACACGATCGGTAGCGTGATGCACACAGAACTCTACCAGAGTGATAATTTCTTTCAGTTTCCGGAGAATGAAACAAAGAAAGTACTGGATGATATCACTTCGTATCTCATGATTGAAGAGGGATATGCATGCACTCATGAAAACGGCATGAAAATCATCCTGCTCGTCAAACCCGTGTTCGATACAGATATTTCTCTGGAAGATATAAGTCTGCAAATTGTCCAAAAGGGTCATCTCACTATCCTGGGGGCGGGAGATGTCCATGAAACGAGGGGAAGCTTATTTGATGCGAATTTCTGGAAAGATATTGGATACGGCACATTTGTGGTAATACCCGTTCTCGACGGGGATAACTCTCTCTCATCCCAAAAACTGGTAAATGGCGACATCTTTTTTGTGGCTTTCAAAATCGATGATATGGAGATGGGTGATACAGCGAGTTTCTCGTTCTTGACCCCTTACGGTAGATGCATGAACATAGAGGTCCAGATACCATTCTCGACATCAGGCGTATTCAGAATATTTTGATGCCCACTAGTGTCTGAAATATCTCTGTCCGGTGAACACCATTATTATCCCATGCTCTTCCGCAGCTTCTACGACTTCTTTGTCTCTTATCGATCCCCCGGGTTGAACGATAGCTTTAACTCCCGCCGCCGCCGCGACGTCTATGGCGTCTCTGAACGGAAAGAAGGCATCGCTTGCCATTATCGAGCCCTTTATTTTTTCTTTCCCCTTGTGTGTCGCTATCCAAGTTGCATCCACTCTCGCCGTCTGACCACCGCCTATTGCCACGGTATGAGTATCCTTAACGAAAACAACAGCATTTGATTTGACATGTTTTACGCATTTTACCGCAAACACCATGGATTTAATATCCTCCTTTGATGGCTTCTTCCTGGTAACAACCCTCCACTCCTCTGGATTAATTTCTTTTACATCCCGATCCTGTACAAGCAAACCTCCCGTTACACTTCTGAAACAGATGGATTCCTCTCTTCTTTTGATAGAGGGTATCTCAAGGAGGCGAAGTTTTTTCTTTTTTCCGAGGATCTCGAGAGATTCCTTCGAGAAGGATGGCGCTATTATAACTTCGAGAAAGTATTTTGATAAATCTTCGGCAAGTTCTCCATTAACCTCTCTGTTGAATGCGACAACCCCTCCAAAGGGAGAATACGTATCCGTCTCGTAAGCTTTTATCCACGCATCAAATATGTTGCCGGATGATGCTATGCCACAGGGTGTTGCGTGTTTTATTATCACGGCGGTCGGCTCATCAAATTCCTTTATGCACTCCACAGCAGCATCGGCATCCAGTATGTTGTTGTAAGATAGTTCCTTTCCCTGAAGTTTTCTCGAGTTAGCTATACATCCTTCCCCTATCTCCGGTATTGTTCTGTAGAACGCTCCCTCCTGATGAGGATTTTCCCCATATCTGGTTTTCTGAATCAACTCAAAAGTCATTGTCAGATTCCTCGGAAACTTTTCGCCGGTCAATCTCTTTCTAAGATAGTTTGCTATAACCGCATCGTATCTTGCGACGTGTTCAAAAGCCTCAACGGCGAGTCTCCTTCTAAATCCTTCATCCACACCATCTTTCAGTTTCGATATCAGTTCATCGTATCTCGAAGGATTCACGACAACGAGAACATCTTTAAAATTCTTCGCAGCCGCTCTTATCAAAGTTGGTCCGCCTATATCTATATTCTCCACAACCTCTTCCATTTTCACCTCTTCTTTTTTTATCACATCCTCGAATGGATAGAGATTGCAGATAACTAGGTCTATCGGTTTTATCGAAAATTTTTCAAGTGTCCTCATGTCCTCACTCTTTCCTCTCCTCGCAAGTATGCCGGCGTGCACCTTTGGATGAAGGGTTTTCACTCTACCCTCCAGTATTTCGGGAAAACCCGTGAGGTCTGAGATTTCTTTGACCTCTATGCCCGCACTTCTGAGAAAATTGGCGGTTCCACCCGTCGAGAGTATCTCAAAACCGAGTTTTTCGAGTTCTTTTGCGAGAGATTCGAGACCGGTCTTATCCGAGACGCTTATCAGTGCAACCCTTTTCATGTTTTTACCCAAGGTCAATAAGAAAATGGAAAATAAATCTTTGGGATTTTTGCAATCGGTTGCTTATCGTACAAGATAAAAATCACTACCTGCTCCGTTTAATCGCCTCTTCTATGCTGATTTTTCCCTCAAGAACCCTGACAGCGAGTTCCCTCGAGATCGTTATCCTGCCCCCGCTGATCATTCTGCTTTTTCTCTGTATTTCCTTTATCTCTCCATCCGTGAATCCACGATTACCGTTTCTTATCAGGGGTTCACCTTTTAACCGCGCGATCCTTATGGCGGCGAGCTCGTTTCTCTCTTTCCTGGATAATCCTCCTTTCTGGCTGGTCCTCTCCTCGTTGACGATTTCTATTTCCACGTTCTTTCCCTTTAATCCCTCCACGAGCCTGTCTCTGTAAACCTTGGCATCATGCCCGATCCTCACGATCTTTTTTCTGTGAGGAAAATTGTCCAGCACATTTTTTATGATTCTCAATGCCTCATCCACAGAAGATGCGCACCACGTTCTGAGGATGGATTTTCCAGATAGCAGGGCTATGCCTGGATATTCTCCCGGGTCAACCCCCAGAACGATCTCGTTGGCATCACCGGAGAGCATATCCATCGCCCTGTCAAGAGCCGAATCTATATCTCTACAGCAATCCGCGAAAACGATCCTTTTTCCCCTTATATCTCTTCCTTCCAGAGAAGAAGTTATGATAACTCCAACCTTACTGGGTATTCTGTCTGGAGAATGCAGATGAACAAACTCTATCCCCCTTTGCCTCAACCTGCTTATTATATCGTGGGAGAGTGAGAAATCCTTTGTGTAGACGCCTATCAGTTTCATCTTTCCCACGGCATCTTTCCATCTATATATTCTGACCAGAATAATTTCAGATCATCCATTAATAAATCTTTCGATGTAAGGACTCTGTATCCACCTTCTTTCACAACATTTTCAATATCTTTGCCCAGGCTTATTTTGGGTAAGTTCTCTGCCAGAAAATCCTCAAGTTTTCTATACTTTCTCTTCACTTCCACGTACCATCTTCCATCCTTGCAGTAAGGTTCTCCCATCGCGAGTTCGCTATTTTTCCATTTTTTCAAAAACGATTCCACATGCTCTTTTTCATTCACGGGTGGCCCCCTGTGAATATATGTCGGTGAAAGCTCTGATTCCTTGGGCTTGAGGAATATGTAAACCTTGCTGTCGGTTACGGTGAACAGACTCTTCTCTATCATGAAGCCCCTTTCCTCACACGCATTCACTATCCTCCTGAGAGATTTTTTAACCTGTGGATAAAGATTATCGGGGATGATATCGGGTTTATCTATTTCCACACCAATAAAGCCCTGTATATGCCTTCTTATCTCATCATCTGGAAGTGGTTTTACCGGATTTGGGAAAAAGAATTTCTCGCTCGGTTTTTTCAGATATTCGCAACAGGCTCTCTTGAAGATGTTCAGTTTTTCCTCGGACAACGCAGATGCAACATTTCTATTTGGATCCACCGGGTCTATGAAAACGAGCGAATCCCTGAAAGATGGTGATGGAACATCCCTCAGCTTTATGACCTCTCCCTTCTTCCAGTTCGCCGCATTTTTGAGAACATTTCTGAAAGAGCCATATTTTAAAACGAGGAGTTCACACAGATAACCAGAGAAACCTTCCACCTGAGCCTCGGCGCCGTAGCAGCCGATTCCTTTCAAAAATCTCTTTAATAATCTTACATCCTTCCTTTTCCTTCGAGGGAGATTCTTTTTTATGAAGTCGGTATGGAAAGGCGTTCTATCCACCGCCGATATCTTTTCAGAAGCTTTTTTTACCCTGTAGCAGGGTACTATCTCCACATCGTATCCGTTGAATTTTCCTCTTATGTACGGGTGCTCTGCATATCTTTCCTCGGGATTCTCCAGTACCTTTCTTCCCACCAGCAACCCTTTTTTCTCCATCTCCTCCCTTGGAGTATTTGGTGGAAAGAGCAGAAAAACGTCTATGTCTATTGAGTCCCTGAGATAAGTATCCTTTGCGACAGAGCCAACAAGCTTCGGTGTTGCCTTTACATTCTCCTTATCCAGTTCCTCCTTTATTTTCCCGATAAGCTCAATAACCGTGTTGTTGAGTCTTCTCCTCTCTTTGATGGAGGGTGTTATCTTTTTCAGAACCCTCTTTTCTATACTACATCGGCGGTCAATCATCTTGAATGCAAAGGCTGCGGCGATCACTCCACCGCAGACATCTGTGAACCAGTGTATGGAAAGATAAAGTACCGAGAAAAGTATTCCCGCGGCCTGTGCCATCATCAGATGAGAATATTTTTTGTTTCTCATAAAGGTAGATGACTTTGCCAGCAGCAAGGAGATGGCAACATGGAGCGATGGAAAGCAGTTGTTTTTTGTGGTCACGGTGTAGAAGAAATCATCGATACCCGATATCAGTCTGTCGAGATGAAAATCCAGATGAAGGTATGTGTAGACGTTCGTTACCGGGAAGAAGAGGTAGAACGGTAGAGCAAAAAGATAAATCATGAGAAGACCGTAAGATAAGACTTTTATCGATTTCTCTTCACCATTCACGAGAAACAAGAGAGGTGTGAACCACAGGGTGAAAGGGTAGAAAACTATGTACAGGAAGACCGCCATCAGGAGGGCGCCATCGTTCAGGTTACTGTTTATCAATTCGAAGAGGGGCTTTTCATATGAGTAAAATATGGAGGCAAAGTCCTTACCAATAAGTTCTGTTGTGAAGCCATCTATTAGATTGACTTCTATTATCTGGAAAGCAGTCACCGCTATGATTATGGCCACATAGGTCTTGAAATCGAGAAATTTTTTCACTATGGGAACTCTTCTTTTAGGGAAGAAGGAAGCCGCGAGAATAAGGAATAGAATAATGTTTGATAACAGCATGTAGAGCATCCATTGTTTCACATTCACCCCTCCAACTTCACTTCTCTCACGGTGCTATAGATGGGACCTCCCCTCGTCAATACACTCTTCTTCAATCTTATGGATTTAACCAGAGTATCTCCAAACTTTTCATTAGCGTAACCGTTTATTATGGATATGAGATTCTCCCTATCCTGCACGCTTTTAACCCTTGCTACGGTTAAATGTGGAGAGAATTTTCTACTCTCTCTGCGATAGCCCAGTTTCTCCAGATGTTTATCCAGTTTCTGAAAGATTCTCTCCGTGCTACCATCGTCCTTCATTCCTATCCATATGACATTGATCCTTCTGGGATTGGGGAATACACCCGTTCCCCTCAATGTTATATTAAAAGGCTTCAAACCACTTACGGAATCTTTCATAAAGTTCTCTATGCTATCGACATCGTTTTCGTCTGTATCACCGAGGAATTTGAGGGTGATGTGAAGATTCTGTGGCTCGACAAGCTTCATTCTTGCTTTTGCTTTCTTCAATTCATTCAGAAATCTCTCTATCATCTCCGTTGGCTCGATATCTATGGCTATGAACCCCCTGAATTTTGACATCTTGATGGGAAAATGTCTGGGTATTTATATCATTTGGCAAACTCTTCTATACCCAGTTCCTCCAACTTCTCCTCGGGAATCCTACCCTCTTTGGTCCATCCCCTGGCTCTGAAGTAATCATCGAGCATTTCCCTCTCCTCTTCCTCGGATATGTAACTGCCCTTGGATGCACCCTCTGGTATTGGAATTCTTATCTTTGGCGGGAGTTTTGCATCCTCTCTCTTCCATCCGCACTTCAGGTTGAACAGGTGTTTGAGATTGCATATCCTTTCTCCTATCTTCAACAGTTCTTCCTCGCCGTAATCTATGCCCGCAGTGGCAAGGAGGATATCGTGAAATCCTTCGAGCAGGAAGAAACCTCTTGAAAACTTGCAAACTCCAAGGGCATCGTAGATAGCCATGAAGTTCTCCATATCTGCTATCTCCTTGCCCTTATTCTTTGCACTCAATCTGTCGACACCTTCAAATTTCCAGAACTTGCCAACGAGTTCAAGGGCATATGCTCCTGATCTGAGATGGCATGCACCTCTTGGAGAGGTCATGAATGCGAGACCCATTCCCTTGATCCCTCTGACATCATATGCTGGAGGTTCCATTCCCCGAACGTGCACCGCATATTTCTCTGCGCCTTTTCCTATCTTCTCCGCTGCCCTCTTCACACCCTCCGCAAGTATGTCTCCAAGCCCCTCTCTCTTTGCAATCTTCTCGACCATTTCAACGACCGCATCGGAATTGCCGAATCTGAGATCAATTCCACCTGTATCCTCTTTGGTGAGAATACCATTCTCATAGAGATCCATTGCAAAACCTATACATCCCCCTGCTGAGATTGTATCTAAGCCATAGAGATCACAGAGTTCGTTTGCCCTGGCAACAGATTCTATATCTGGATTCCCACAGTTTCCTCCGAGGGAGAAGAGAGTTTCGTATTCGACCCCATCGAGTTTTGTTCCCCTGTATTTTCCTTCCTTTATGACAAACATCTTTCCGCATGGCTTTACACACTGCAGGCATGCCTTGTTCTTTATCGAGTATCTGGGCGCCCAGTAGTATGGATCTATCTTTTCTCTTTGATCAAAAACTCCCTCTCTCCAGTTCCTTGTCGGGAACGTTCCCCTCTCTTTATTCATCCATTCCAAGAATTCTCCGGAGCCATACTGACCATCATCTTTGAACGCCTGGCTGTTCACCATCTTTTCGTACCACTCGAATGTAAGCTCGAGCACCTTCTCTGGATCCTTCATCTTTATGTCTCCATCTCCTCTGATTGCTATCGCCTTGAGTTTCTTTGAACCCATCACCGCACCAAGTCCACCTCTTCCAGCCTGTCTATCATCCGATGAGATTATCGCATATCTGACCAGATTTTCTCCACCGATACCAATGCATGCAACGGAACAGCCATTTTCTTCTTTCTTTATTTCCTCTTCCGTCTCTCTCGTGCTCTTTCCCCAGAGGTGACTTGCACCTCTTATCTCAACATTTTCATTATCAATAAAGAGGTAACACGGCTTTTCGCTCTTGCCCCTGATTATGAGAACATCGTAGCCCGCCTGTTTCAGAGCTAGACCAATACTCCCTCCGCATGCGCCTTCGCCCCATCCATAAGTCAATGGAGATTTTGCAAAGAATTCAGATTTACCTGCGGTTGGTACTGGAGTTCCAACCAGCAATCCAGGAGCGAGAATGAGGGCATTTTCTTCTCCAAGAGGATCAGTATCTCCGCCAACAAATTTGTTCATATAATATGAACCAAAGCCATCGCCGCCGAGATACGCTTTGTAAAGTTCTTCTGGAATATCCTCCTTTTTTATCGTACCTTTTGAGAGGTCAACATAGAGTGATTTTCCGGACCAGCAGGTCATTCAACCACCTCCAGGGCTCCTTGAGAGCAGACCTTAACGCATCTTGGCTCTCCACCGCAGAGGTCGCATTTGTAAGCTTTCTTTTCGAATATCCATACGGCGTTGAGCGGACATGCCCTTGCACATGCTCCACAACCAACGCATTTTTCATGGTCTATCGTTACGATACCCTTGTCATCTTTCTTTATGGCATCGAACTTGCATGCAGATATACACTCATAATTACATCCATTTCCATGCACGCAGACATGGGGAATATCCTCAACCAAACTTCTCTTCTCTATCCTTATCCCGCTCCTGTTCGGGTTGGAGACACCAAAATGAGATGTTGAACATACGAATTCACACTCTCTACAGCCAGAGCATTTTTCCGCATTCACCTTCACGTACAATATCTTCACCTCCTCCCCTTCACATCATGGCATTTACTATGGCTATGACCCAGCAGAGTAAAGTTATGCATGCGGTTGCGGGATAATACAGAGAGGATTTTACCCTTCTTATGTCGTAACTTCTTGCATAGCTAACGAGAGGTAGGGAAATTGCACCAAGTATACCTGCAGGAAGTCCTTTTGCAAGAATCTGTGGCATGAATGCAAATAAATCACTCACATTGAAACTCATCGCCGTGAGAAGCGGAGTGAGAATCTGCGTGGCGATGAATCCAGAGACATAGCAGAGGTAAGCGGTTACAACTCCAAGAGATGCAACATCAACCTTCCTGAGGTCTCTGAGGTCAAAGGTATTGTACCATATAAGTTCGAAGACGATACCCTCGATCAGAATAGCTATTGCAGAGCATATCAAACATCCTGTAAACGGGTTGGTCAATCTGAGAGCGCTTGCAATTCCAGCCATGCCCAACTGCATTCCTCTCTTTTTGAACACCATCCTGGTGTATGTCATCAGAGTTATCGCAACTATCCCTGACATCACGGCGCCGGCGGGAAGGTTGTTATCCCTCAGCAGATCTCCAAGTATACACTCCAGCATACCCCATATGGAACCAAACAATACAACTCCTGCCAGCATTTTCTTATCCATTCACACCACCTCTATTTTTACAACATTTTTTACCATAAATGTCTTTGGTAGATTTTCGAATGCAACCCTACTATTTTCGATTAAGACACCACCTTTCATATCGTCCCAGCTCACGGTTTTTCGGTAACCATCCGCTCCGATTATGGTATAGGAATGTTTCTCTGGTTCATTAACGCCTGCGAACTGGATTATACTGTGCAGAGGAACACCGGTGTAACTCTCGTTGGTTATGGAGTTGTGTATGGTTATTGTCCCGATTTTCTCGTACAGCTCTATAAAACAAACCTTCGCACCATTCACCTCTATGCAGCCGGTGGAAACGCTATTTTCCACTCCACCAACATACAGGTTAGAGGCAATGGATACAAGAAGCAGGAAGCTTGCAACCAGCATGAGAGTGTTTCTCTTCATCCGATAGGTGAATTTTCTGTCAATATTTAAATTGAACGTTCTTTTTGGAGATTGTCCAGATACCAAATCAGTCCATGTTTTTTCATCTCCTTTACCCCCGTATCCTTGAGAGCAACATCCCCCCTCCGGATGGAGAATTTTTCCAGAGTTTTAAACAACTGTTTCCTGAGAAAGGGCACGTCGATGTCTCCGGAATATGCTTTAAGAAATCTTTTGCAGAGTTCGAATTTTTCTTCCGTGAATTCCGGATGAGTTGTCAGTATGGATATACAGATCTCTGCAATATCCTCCTCTGCTCTACCTTTCCTGCTCTCCTCAAAATCCACACCATATATCTCCCCTTTGTAATCCAAAATAAAATTTCTTAGTATAGAATCCCCTCTTACCATCTGTTTATCTTTCAACAGGAGATGAAAATCAGAAAACCATCTGGCCAGTTTTTCGATGATTCTGAGGTTATGAGTGATGTCATACTCAGTAGAATTCACGAGGTCACACAGGTTTTTCCCTTCTATAAATTCCATCACGAGCATCCTGCGCCGGCGGTCTATGCTATGAATCCTCGGAACATTCAATCTGTCTTTTAACAGGTCAAGCATCTTGTACTCTCTATCCAGAGATTCCGATGAGGAGAATATTTTGAGCACCTTTGTTTCCCCATTTACTCTAACTCTGTAGACCCCGTTCTTTCTGCTTTTGAACCGTTCCAAAAGTTCAAATTCAGACATTTATCTTGATAGAGACCACATTTTTGACCCAGAGAGAGGATGAAGTGATGTATCCCTCATCGCTCACAAATGCTATCCTCAATGGTCCCTCATCCTCACCGAGAGCATCTCCATCTTTTTCGTAAGCCACTATCATGGTGAGATTTCCCGTTCCCAAATAACTCCCGTTTTCGCTGTAGATATCGACTTTTCCTTTGATGGTATCTATCGAGAAGTTCTTCGTATAACCATCACTTGCAATGACCGTTATGGAGTAATTCCCTGGAAGAGAAAATTCCTGGAGAAGATTTTTTATCGGAATCCCTTTATAGAGATTTGGTCCAACGGTTACGTTGTTTTTCTTGATGTAGCCACCATATCCGGAGACACTCGTCATCGATTTTAGCTCATCCATCGTGTATTTCCTGACCTCGTTTCCATATTCCACGGTCAGTGCATACTCTACCGTTGCCGACCCCTCCTCTTCTCCCTGATGGGGTAGACTCACGTATACATAGGCACCTACGGCCGCGATAAAGATGGCTATGAATACGGCAGTTACGACCTTATCACCGCTCTCCCCCGCCATGTTTACATCTTAAAGGAAAACAACTTTTAAAACTTATTGGATTTTTAAAACGATGATCAAAATTGGATGTTGTGGATTTGCTAAGGGAAAAAAGGAGTATTTCAAACATTTCAAGCTCGTTGAGATTCAGCAGACTTTTTACAGGATATTGCCCGAGAATACTTTGGAGAAATGGCGCCGGGAGGCGCCCGATGATTTTGAGTTTTCTGTAAAAGCTTTTCAGGGAATCTCTCATCCGGTGAGCAGTCCAACCTGGAGAAGAAGCGGGTTGGAGTTAAGAGGAGATGAAAGATACGGTAATCTTCAACCCAGTAAAGAAGTCATGGAATCGTGGGAAATAACGAGAAGGGTTTGTGATATTTTGAAAGCCAGGATATGCATCATACAATTGCCCAAGAGATTCAAGGACAGTGAAGAGAATATAAAAAATGCGACAGAATTCTTCTCGAATATTGACAGGGGTGATTTGGAGATAGCGGTTGAATTGAGAGGCTGGAAGGATGAGAATGTAGAAAGATTGTGCAGAGAATTTGATTTGATAGATTGCAGGGACCCTTTTGCATCGAGACCCACCTGTTTTGGAAAAAAGAATATAGCTTACTTGAGGTTGCACGGCTCTCCACCGGGAGCAAGGATGTATAATTACAGATACACCGATAAGGATCTGCAGGTACTGCTAGATATCGTAAGAGAAATGAGGGTAAGAGAAAGTTACATCCTGTTTAATAACATTTACATGTTTGACGATGCCCTGAGATTCCGGAAACTGGTTGAACAGAGCAATCCCATTATCACACCATAACAGTTTCTGCATTGTGAAACCTATCAGACGGGATTCCACAAAAAGTAGTGGGGGAGGGATGGGACAGGTGAGGAGGGAACCCTGCATGTGCCCACCTTAGGGCGCTCCAATTTACATGCAGGTTGTTTTCATTTGATCCTCGTTTACACGGATATATCAACCCAAGAGTTTATAAATTGGGGGACCCCCCTTTCCATCTCATTTATAAATTTTTCTACCACGGTGGGGAGAGTGTGGTTCAGGTCTTAATCAACTAGACACCTTGAATGTATAGAACCATTTTCTCATGAGACCCTTTGTAAATGGTATTTCAGATTGAAGATATCACCGTAGCCCACCGGATTAGCGTTAAAACATGGACTACGGCACGGTGTGCCATCTACAATCTATGCTGAAGGCGAAAAAAGTCAATAGTCTCACCCGCATTTGCAGAAAAGTTTTATATTTCACACACCTATTTGGATACGAGGGATGGGAATAAATACACTTAAGTCCACGCTATCAAGAAGGCTTTCCCTGATTTCAAACCACAAAGATGATGAGGCAGATGGCTGCGGCGCCCTTCCAGACGAAAACATCATAGAGCTCAATAAAAGAAAACTGACCAGAATGGTGAAAGAGCAACATCTGATCCTCGAAAATATTCCCATAATGGTGTATCTGAAAGATGATAAGGGGAGATTCATCAGAATAAACAGGGCTTTTCACAGTTTTATATGCAGATACATCGGAAAGATAGATAGAGAGAGCATATCGGGAAAGAGAGAGTCTGACATATTTCCGGAAAACATGGCTATGCTCTTTCTCGAGGATAAAGAAGTTTTGAAAACCGGAAAGAGAAAGATGGGTATCGTCAGGGGACTCAATATAAAAGGGAAGACGATATGGTTAGGGCTTGATAAAATACCTTTGATTTCCAATGGAAAAGTAGAGGGTCTCATGGGTGTTCTCAAAGATGTAACCGATTACATAGAAAGAGAAAAATCTCTCAGAGAAAGCAAGGATAGGTTTGAGACTCTCGCAGAAACGTCACCATTTGCAATATTTGTTTTTCAAATCGAAAAGGTAGTTTACGCAAATGGTACAGCAGAGAAGATTACAGGTTTTAGAAGGGATGAAATAGTGGGTGGAAAGTTCTGGGATTTCGTCCATCCAGATTACAGGGATATTGTTAGAGTAAGGGAACTGGACAGGCAGAGAGGAAAGGATATCCGTCCTTATGAGTGTAAGATTGTTACAAAAAGTGGGGAGGAAAAATGGTTGCAGATAACTGGGAACAGGATAATATGGGAGGGTATGCCGGCGGGAATAATCACGGCGATAGATATAACGACGATCAAGATAGCTGAAGAGTCTCTCAGAGAAAGCGAGAAAAAGTTCCGAACGCTCGCGGAGTGCTCACCCCTCGACATCGCGGTTGTGCAGGATGGAAGAATCGTTTACACGAATTTTGAGAAAGCACTGGTTACGGGATACAGCAGGGAAAAAATGCTTTCCATGGATTTTCTGGACATTGTACACCCAGACTTCAGGAAAATGGTTACAGAGAAATACAGGAACATCATCTCGGGTAAACATGTTTCACCATTCGAATGCAAACTTCTGGATAAAAATGGAAAAGAAAAATGGGTTCTGCTAAGTGGAAGCCTGATAAAGTGGAACGGTGAACCATCCATTTTGGTAATTATTCTGGATATAACTGACAGGAAAAGAGCAGAGGAAGAAGCTTTAAAGGCGAAAAAGCGACTCGAGAACATCCTGCACGCGGTTGCTGATGGTATAAGGATTGTGGGTACGGATTACAAGGTGAAAATGATAAATCGCAGGATGGCGAGGATGGCGAGAGTGAAGATGGCAGAGGGAACAGATATGGTCTGCAGCGAGATGTTCGGATGTGACCAGTGTGGAACAGATGAATGCTCTCTTCGCAGGGTGTTGAGGACTGGCAAATCATTTCAGACCGAAAGCCTGCGATTCACCAGAGATGGAAAGGCTATACCGTGCCTCCAGTATGTTACACCTCTTAGAGATACAGATGGAAACATAGTTGGAATAATAGAGGACTTCAGAGATATAAGCATGATAAAGAGAACCGAGGAAAAACTCAGAAGAGCACATCAGATACTCAAGAAGAAAAACGAACAGCTTGAGAAACTGAACAGTCTCAAATCTCTGTTTTTAAACATAACGTCACACGAACTGAGAACACCCATGGCTGCGATAAAGGGTTATGCTCAACTTCTTGAAATGGATCTCTCCGATAAACTGGACGAGAAACAGAAAAATATACTTCACACGATCGTGAGAAATATAGATAGACTTGATAGACTCATCAACGATATCCTCGATGTATCTAGATTAGAATCGGGGACACTGAAGATAGTACCTGAAAAATGCAAGTTCGAAGAGATAATAGACCGTGCCATTGAGACCATGAGGGGACAGGCACAGGTGAAGGGTATAAAGATAGAAAAGATGGTGGAGTATGACTTGCCCGAACTTTTCATAGACAAATACAGGATGGAGCAGGTTGTGACAAATCTACTCAGTAACGCAATAAAGTTCTCCAACAGAAACAGCAGAATCATAGTGAGAGCAAGCAAGAAGGGAGATAAAGTTGTCCTCGAAATCCAGGACTTTGGTAGAGGAATCCCAAAGAACAAATTAAAAAAGATATTCGAACCATTCTATCAGGTTGATTCAGGCATGGATAGAAAATTCGGCGGCGCCGGGCTCGGATTGACGATAGTAAAGGGTATAGTTGAAGCACACGGTGGGAATGTGGAGGTTGAAAGTAAGGTTAGAGAAGGGACAACATTCAGAATTATATTACCAACCAGATATATTGAGAAAGAAAGAAAGATTGAGATTTTCTCCAGGAAGTGATAGCCATGTCGAAGGTTATGGTTGTGGATGATGAGGAGGATTTGAGGAATCTTGTAAAGCTCGTTATGGAGAGAGAGGGCTTTGAGGTCGAAACTGCAGAGAACGGAAAGGATTTTCTGGAGAAGGTTTCAAAATTCAAACCCGACTTTGTGATACTCGATGTCATGATGCCAGGGCTCACAACAAAAGAGATCTTGGAGAAGTTGAAGGAGAAGAACGTGGACCCAAAGATCATGCTTTTAACAGTGGTGAGGTTTTCCGATGATGAAATCAAGAAACTGGCAGAGAAGGGAAAGATAGTCGATTATCTTACTAAACCATTCGATGTTCCCGAATTGATTTCCACGGTTAAGAAACATGTGCAATGATTGAAATGGAGACGGAAGAGACCATAAGTATAAACTACTGGAGGAACATAACCAACAAGGAACTCGATAAAATACTGGAGGAAGCGAAGGGTCTCATATTTCTCGTATACAACACCGCGGAGATAAATGATATCATGGGTTTTCTGAAAAGATTCAGACCAAAAGAGGATATAGATATTCTCTATCTATCGTTGGTCAGAAGTTATTATCACATAAAGATG
>CAYSPA010000004.1:29011-30945 GCA_964432835.1 uncultured Thermoplasmatales archaeon
GGGATAATGCATGATACGATGGTGATTCTGTACAATGATAGAGTCGGTCGCCTGAGATATTTGCCAAAACTTCACGCCGATCATATTATCAGGATGGACGTGATAAAGGAAGAGCCGGAATGGAGAGGTTAAAATGGAGATAGGATTCATAGTCAATCCCATAGCGGGAATGGGGGGAAGAGTTGGACTCAAGGGAACAGATGGAGTGGTAGATGAAGCTATAAGAAGAGGAGCAAGACCAGTGTCTCCAGAGAGAGCAAAGGAGATGCTGAAGTACTTCAGAGAGATTTGTGACAGAAAGGTCAAATGGGTCACCTGCTCGGGAGATATGGGCGAGAGCGAACTCAGAGAGGCTGGCTTCGATGATATCGAAGTAATCTACAGTCCAGAATACCCAACAACCGCCGATGATACAAGGAAAGCATGTGAGTTGATGATGGAGAGAGTTGATATTATCGTTTTCTGCGGCGGCGATGGCACAGCCAGGGATATAGCAGAGATAACAGATATGAAAAAACCGATACTCGGCATACCTTCTGGGGTGAAGATGCACTCAGGGGTATTTGGAATAAATCCCAAAGCCACCGCAAAATCCCTCTGCGAGTATCTGGAAGGAAATCTGGATATTGGAGAGGTTG
This sequence comes from uncultured Thermoplasmatales archaeon, assembly GCA_964432835.1. Classification (GTDB taxonomy): domain Archaea; phylum Thermoplasmatota; class E2; order DHVEG-1; family B18-G2; genus B18-G2. The sequence continues at coordinate 29,650 of CAYSPA010000004.1, forward strand.
AGATTCTGGATCTGGATGAGGAGCTTTACAGGAAGGGTGAGTGGAAGGTGAAACTCTATGGTGTTGCTCTTGGACTTATAGAGCCCACCTATATCCAATCGGGAAAGGCAACATTTGAATCGGTCAGCGATGAGGAGATGAAGGAAGAGATAGCAGAGCATATCGCTGAGGTGATGAAGGAAGAGGAAAATACACTTTTTATTCTTGGCTCCGGAAGCACGCTCTACAGAATAGGGAAGAAGATTGGCATAGATAAGACCCTTCTTGGTATAGATGCGGTTTACAGAATGAAACAGGTTGGAAAGGATCTTGATGAAAAGGGTCTGCTGGAACTGATAGAGAGATACAGAAAAGCCAAACTCATCGTCAGCCCAATAGGGGCGCAGGGTTTCATTCTGGGCAGAGGAAATCTCCAGATCAGCCCAGAGGTCGTGAGAAGGATAGGAATAGAGAACATAATCGTCGTGGCAACGCCATCAAAACTTTCATCCACACCTTTCCTGAGAGTGGATACGGGCGATGAGGAACTGGATAGAGAGTTCTATCAGAAAAGATATATGATTGTCGTTACAGGATACAGGATCATGAAGGCTGTAAAGATTCAATAATCGATATTATATGGTCTCATTGCAGGGAACCAGTCAAAATTGACCCATGGGATAGGAATCGCTACACCTGATTCACTAGGAGTGGAGATAACCCAAAACAACCCAAAGATCGGTCGAGGTAAAATTATCTTCCAATTATCCCAATAATTACGTAGCCAGCGGTTTTGAGACGAGGCAAAAAAGAAGGCTTGCCATCCGTTATTAATGAAATTATTTTTCATAATAGAATTATGGAAAGAGAAAATTACAGATACACCCTCCTCATTATTCGAGATGTCGTTAAAGGTGACTCTGTTGTTATTGGATAGTTCGATCCATATACTGCCACCGTTTTTGAGGATTTTATTATACGCGATATTATTGTTGTTTGATTCCTCGATCCAGATGGCATACCCATTGTTCGAGATGTTGTTATACGCGATGTTGTTGTTGTCTGATGCCCAGAGCCATATACCATCGCCTCCATTATTTGAGATGTTGTTATACATGATGTTATTGGAATATGAGAGCACTTCAATTCCTGTAAACGAATTTCTTATGGTAAACCCCTCAATCGTGGTCCCATTCGCCTTCAATACAATTACACTACTTCTGTTTCTGTCACCACCATCGATAATACAATTATCCGATCCATTCTCTGATTTAATTGTCAATCTTTCTTTGGTAACCTTTATGTTCTCATAGTAAA
>CAYSPA010000005.1:0-26498 GCA_964432835.1 uncultured Thermoplasmatales archaeon
ATGAGCACAGGGAGAAGGGTAGCAATGGAAATCAGGAGAGCAATTGAGATGGATAAGGTTAAGGAAATCGTGAGTTAGTAGCAGTATATTCTCCTGCACACCGCCGGCGAAATGCATAAGTATCTTTCTTCTCTCTTCATCATCCATGCCAAAGAGGTTAATAGTCAAAGATGTCGAGAAATGCGTAGGTTGCGGGTTATGCATGTATGCCTGCTCAAGGATGCATGGTGAGATAGGTAACGATTACTCTGGAATACTGTCCGTGAGTTTGAGCGGTTTTGAGAGAGGAGCAACCGTTATACTGTGCAGAGCATGTGAAGACCCTCCATGTGCCCAGGTGTGTCCAACCGGTGCCCTCACTCCAAGAGAGGGTGGAGGCGTCAGGTACAGAGAGAATCTCTGTATAGGTTGTAAGAACTGCATAGAGGCATGTACAATCGGAGCGATATTTGAAAGAACCAACGGTAAACCCGCTGTATGTATTCATTGTGGATACTGTGCGGACTTCTGCCCTCACGGTGTACTAAGTTTCGAGGAGGTGAAAAAGTGAGGAGCAAGGTCTTGAAGATAGATCTCACCACCTACAGATATGAGATTGAGGACAGGAAAGATTTATTTGAGGAATGGATCGGAGGCACCGGAGTTGCGACACAGTTACTGAGAGAAGAGATGGATCCACATGCAGATCCTCTCGGTGAGGAGAATGTCATAGTGTTTGCAGTTGGTCCTTTCACACCAGCATATCCTCTTGCATCAAAGACCGTAGCCATGTTCAAGAGTCCGCTGACCAACAACCTGGGAGAAAGTCATGCTGGAGGTAGAACTGCATGCGCAATAGCCAATGCTGGATATGGAGCTATCGTGATCAAAGGCAGGAGTGTAAAACCGGTATATGTCGTGGTAAACAATGATAAGGTCTATTTCAGGGATGCGAGGGTGATATGGGGGATAACCGACTCTCTGATTGTCGGAAGGATCATCGCTGAGAAGGAGGGTGGAAGAGGAGTAAGAACGGTCATGAGAATCGGCGGCGCCGGCGAGAGAATGGTGAGATACGCATGTGTAACCACAGAGACCTACAGACATTTTGGGAGACTCGGTCTTGGTGCGGTATTTGGAAGCAAAAATCTCAAAGCGTTTGTCGTGATCGGAAAGGGTAGTTATAGGGCAAAGGATATGAAGACGTACAGAGGGGTGTACAGCAGGATATATGATCTCGCCGTCAAATCGGATGCGATGAAGAAATACCATCTCATAGGAACCCCAGTGAACATAAAACCGCTGAACGAAATCGGTGCTTTACCTACCAGAAATTTACAATCTTCCAGGTTTGAGAATGCTGAAGAGATAAGTGGAGAGGCAATAGCAGAGCATAATCTTGGTAGAAGAATTGCTTGCAGTCATTGCCCGGTTGCGTGCATACATGTCTTCACCCTTCGTATACCCTATGAAAATGAACCTTACTTCTACAAGACGGTCATGATATCCTATGATTATGAGCCGATTTATGCTCTCGGTTCGATGCTGGGAATAGGCAACAGAGAAGACCTTCTCAGATTACTGCACAGGGTTGAGATATATGGCTTAGATGCAATGAGCACAGGCGTATGTCTCGCATGGGCAACAGAGGCAATGGAGAAAGGATTGATAGGAGAGAATGAAACTTTGCTTCCCCTCAGATTCGGGGATGCCAACACTTACATAAAAGCAGTTGATTACATAGTCAAACAACCCAATGATTTTTACAGGGCTCTGGCGCAGGGCGTTGATAAAGCATCTGAGATCTACGGTGGAAAGGAATTTGCTCTGTCCTTTGGTGGAAACGAGATGCCGGGTTATCATGCGGGATATGCCACTCACATAGGTTATCTCATTGGACTGAGGCATAGCCATCTCGATAATGCCGGTTACTCTCTGGATCAGAAGATGAGAGAAATACCCGAACCTGAGCAGGTGGTGGATAAACTTGTCAGTGAAGAGATGTGGAGACAGGTTTTATCGAGTCTGGTTATATGCTTCTTTGCAAGAAATATCTACAAACCCGATATCGTGGTAGATGCATTCAAGGCTCTTGGCAGAGAAATAACGAAAGATGAGCTGATGGAAAAGGGAAGCAAAATATACATGGAAAAGCTGAAATTGAAGATGGAGATGGGCTTTGACTGGAAGAAACTTCGAATACCCGATAGAATATTTGAAACAGAAAGTCCACACGGTGTACTGAAGAAGGAGTACATCGAAAGGGCGTTGAATTACTATAGAGAGAAATATCTAAGTGCATGCTGTTGAATTCCCATATTCCGATTTTTGTCGCTTTTCACACTATTTCATCACCGTATCCAATCTTTCTATTTCTGAAAGAGACAACAAAAAACCAATTGTGGTGCTAAGGGGATGAGATGCGCGGTGTGAGGTACGGTTTTATTCTGCTTGTGACTCATTTACTATGCTAAGGTTCCTGGTGTAGTTTCACACGAGCCTAACCGGCTGGCAAGGTAAAGTAGAAGGTCGATCCTCCTCCCAAACCCGGACTTTCAGCCCATATTCTCCCCCCATGCCCTTCAACTATCTTCTTACAAATTGACAACCCCAATCCGCTACTATCAACATCATGTCTTGATTCATCCGCCCTATAGAACTCTTCAAAAATGTGTTTGATTTGCTCTTTGGTCATTCCTATACCTGTATCATGGATGGAAACTTCGATCTCTCCATTCAACTCCCTTGCCTTGACGGTTATCTTTCCGCCGCTGGGAGTATACTTGATTGCATTGTTTATGATATTATCCAACAACTCGTTCAACCTTAACCTGTCAGCTTTAACAAAGATATCCTTCCCCACAAGATTTTCAAGCTTTATGTTATGCTTTTGGAGTATGGTACGGTACCTCTCCAGAACATTGTCTATCTCGTTGGACAGATTAATTTTTTCCATATTAAGTTTCATGGAGGGAGAGCTTAAACTAGCGAATTGGAGGGTTTTTGTGACCAAACTCTTTATGTAATGAATGTTCCGAGATATAACATCAAAGAGCTTCTGGGCTTCGGGATCTTTTACCTTTTCGCGTACAATGGGTAAGAGATTGATAATAGGCGTCAACGGCGTTTTAAGGTCGTGACCTAATTGATTGATGAATTCTTCCTTCTGCTTCAGCAGTCTTTCTACTTCTTTTGTTCTCTCCTGAAGTCTTCTTGTATGATCTTCCAGCGATGAAGCCATCATGTTAAATGCTCTAGCCAGAGAACCTATCTCGTCGTTTTGTTCCAGATAGATTCTACACGAAAAGTCACCTTTAGATATAGCCTTTGCACCCCTTGTCAAGGCCTGTATCGGTCTCATGAGTCTTTTCATGAGATAATATCCAACAATTGTGAGAACCGCAACCACGAGAGATGTTGAGATAACGAGATACAAACTCAGCGTTTTCGTCTTTTCCTCTAATTCTCGGGAGGCTGTCACGGCGGGCAAAATAACTTCCTTCAAAGGAACGATGAGGGCAATACTCCACCCCGTGCAATTTACCGGGGCATATGCCACACAGAACGATGAATTGCTGAGATTGACTTCACCGATACCAACGCTTCCATTCATCATCTCCATAGCAACACTCTCTAAACCTGTGCAATTCTGAAGTTTCTTTCCTAACATATCGGCATCGGGATGAACGATTATCTCTCCGTCGCTATTTATCATAAATGCGTACCCAGTTTTCTCTATCCTTAGATTGGTTATGCGGTGAGAAATGGTTGAAGCATGTACCCAATAGGTTACACTTCCGATAATGGTATTATTTTCATCAAACTCTTCATATGGTGATCTGCAGATTGGAACTGTACATGATATGAATATATTCTCTATACAACTCGTGGCGAACCACACGGGTTCCCATCTATTTTCTTTTCTGATTCTCTCATCCAAGGGACAGTAGTAGATATTCTGAAACGGTATGGGAACATCAACCACCTTTTTCGAGTAAAGAAGGGAGACGCAGTTTGTCTCATTTCCCCAGTAGCATAACCTTACCATGTCGTAGCAGGGATGACTATCGATCTGTTCCTTCGCGCTATCCATTATCACAAAAAGTCGTTTGATTTTGTTTTGAGCATTTTCATTTAGCAGATTGAACATAAATTTGTACAGCAGAAACTGATCGCAAGAGCCTTTCATACTTTTTTTCTTGAGATAATGGTTCACACTTTTTAGATAGGACCATATGGTTTCGTTAATTTTTATTGCCTTCTTACCGCATCCAGACGACACGGTATAATTGCGATTCGCTAACATCAGGAGAGCCTTCTTCAACTTCGTTAGGTTAGCTTCATCGCATACGGTGAGAATTTCCTCATAGAAGCGATCGCGGATGGTTCCATCCAATATACCAAAGATCTTGCTGGAATTAACATCACTTTTCCAGTCACCATAGCCAAAATTAGCATAGATGCTCACATTTGACTTTTCAATACAACCTTTCTCATAGAACCTATAGGCATACATCGCGGTAGAAAGGGCATCATTTGCGATCTCGGAGCAGAAACTATTGACTAACTCCGCTTCGCTCTGTACCATCGATGCGAGAGAGGCTTTTGCTTTAAGAAGGAGTTCATCTTGAGCTATATGGCTGGCCGATTTTTCCGCGTTATGTAAGGTGACTATACATATGTACCCAGTGGCTGTCGATGAGAGGAGTATACCGAGTAGAAACAGTATCAGTATCTTCTCTTTGAAACCAATCTGGGGTAGTCTACTTTTTACCCTTTCTATGTGCATCCCACCAGTGAGGGATTGGATAATTGTTTTAATAAATTTTCGTCTCAGATGTTGTTGCATTGAATAATTTTTAAGTTCCTAATCTGATGCCCTCCTCTCTCTGTATCTTTTGATTGCCAGCATAACCACTGGCAGGATTATGAAAGCCATAAGATCTCCGGTGTCTCCCGCAAAAGCAAGTACATCTGCGAAATTCTTGATGCCGGCGAGGTAAACAACTATTGGAGGTATGGTCGTTAGACTCCATGCAATTGGCTTTTTCAGTTTGAGAAATTCTTTGCTGTTGCTCTGCTGGGCAAGACCTATTCCTATGTAACTTGTGGTTATAGCCAAGAGAGGTATGATGTTTCCCACGATCTTTCCAAGTCTTCCATAGAGAATTTCTAAACCCTGAGTTGCTATCTGCGGAGTGTCTCTACCAAAAACCAGCAAGAAAGATATCATGAAGATTGCATAAATGATCGTTGGTATCAGAAAAGCGAGAATAACAACGTTTCTTGTTTTTCTGTAGTCGCCTATACCTCTGTAGATATCGGGTATTATGGTGTGGCATCCGAGTGCAAATATCGCAACGCCAGTCATTGAAAGCATGCCACCCACTTCTGCATACATGGCATTCTCCAGCTTTGCATATGGAAAAAGCGAGGCTGTAATGCCTATAAAAAGAATAAGCATGAGAAGACTCATGATGAGTTCCGTTTTCCCGCTCGCTTCCAGTCCAAGATATATCACGGCAGATGCAAGTAACCAGAATATGATGGCGCCTATGGTTTCATTCACCCCAAACAGACTTGAGAATACGCTACCCATTCCCGCGATATACGCAAGCATCGCGCCGAAACCCATTATCAGAATGCTCAGATACATTATCCACCCGCCAGCGTTCCCGAGAAGTTTCTGCGCCATGGTACTCATCTGGGCTCCCCTTATCTCCGCGGAGAGTTTTAAAATAATCAAAGCGGTGGACATAAGGAGAAGCATCACTCCAAGAAGAATGAAGAGGGCGGGAAATATACCAACTCTGGATGCTGCATATGGTAAACCGAGAATGCCGGCACCTACCTGCGTGCCAATAAGTATCGCGAGACCTTCCCATGGAGTGATTACGGGCTTGAATACCTTTATGGTGGATAATCTGATCGTGATCTGCTCTCTTATCAACTGGAGTAGAATCCTCTCTCTTCTCAATCTTCTCGCAAGTCTCTTTTTCTTTGCATGATAGTCTTTGAGAGAGACCGTCTTCTCGCTCATCGTATTCAATCCCCAGCTTTCAGGTAAAAGGGTTTTCTTTAATCGTCGGCTGACTCTATGACTATGGCGGTCGTCGTGTCTATGACACCATCTATTCGATAAATGTCGGATACAATCCTTCTTGTGAGTTCTTTTAGATCCGGAGCCTCTATCCTGACTATAGCATCATAAGGTCCGGTAACTCCCTTCGCTTCCTTGACTTCTGGCACCTTCTTTTTTATCTCCTTAAGTACCTTTTCAACCTTGTCCGCCTCGAGAGTTAGTAGAACGAAAGCTTCTATCATCTCACTACCCCCGTATCCCCAGCATATGGAATGTGGATTTAAAGTTTTTGTTGGTTTTCTGCTGGATAATTTCCATGAAAGATGGGGTTAGTCGAGATGGAAAGGATTATCGCATTCCCATTTAACCTATTATCATATTTTTCAGATACTCCCACATAATTCCCATCACTTTTTCCATCACTTTTCCTCCAAGGATGAGGGTCATCATCTGTCTGAGAAGTTTCAGTCTCGTCTCAAGGGGCCCCTCAGACACGATGTAATCTATCTTCGCGGTTGCCACGTTTCCGGCAGAATCTTTCACAGTTAATGTAACGATGTGTCTTTCAAGCATCCATGCATAGAGTGCGGGGATTCTTACGGTTTCATTTCCCGTTAAGTTATGAGTAGGGAGAAAAGTTTCTCCCGTTATTGTCACAACCTTATCTGCCGTTTGTTCTCTCCATTCATAGGAAACGATTTCATCGCCCTCCGGATCAGTAACCTGAGCTGTTATCACTATTCCGCTATCTCCCCATGCCCATGGTCCCTCTTTTTCCTCTATCCTGTTCAGGATCTTTTGCTGATTACCGGCCCAAGCAAAAGGGTTGAGTGGCAGTGGAACGAGTGCAAACAAGTTCAACCACTTGAAAGGTCTGTCGACGGTCTGGATATTTATGGATAATGATATCACTGGAGGCTTATTCTCCTCGACAATTATCTGTAAGCTATCGGTTGCCTTTCTTCCCGCTTCATCGGTAACGGTCAGTGTACAACTATATGTACCCGGCTCATCATAGGTAACTGTAACCTCTCTTCCTCTCGCCTCCTCTCCGTTTCCAAAGTTCCACTCACAGGTTGTTTTTCCTCTCGCATTCAAAACTATGGCGGTCAGATTTAACGTAAGTGGCTCAACCCCCATTGGTGGTTTGTCGGTATCGATATCAACCAGCAATGCCTCAGATTGTTTTCCAAGTTCCATGTAACCTACGGTTATCGCCACAGATACGCTGGTGGACAATACGACTGCAACGGCTATGAGAGTATATAATTTTCCTCTATCATCCACCATAGTCTCATCTGCATAATATAATTATGCCCTAATATAGTTTTGCTGAAATAGTTCTTGATCGAGCCGTCTATAGAGGGATTGACATTTGACCGTAACATCTAAAATACCCCTCGGCATTCATTATTTCACCTTCTGATGGAGGGTAGGATGAGGGAAGTGGTACAGTTATTTTCGGAGAGAGGAACTTTCATCGAACCCGAGGCCCTCGAGTACATATCATCAAAGGAAGACCCCCTCTCCTTCGCCAGGGAAATAATATCAAGGATACCCTCATCCTCCCTGGTTCTTACCCTCGAAGAAATAAAGAAGCTGGAATCACCCCGTGAAGAAAAGACGGTGATGAGAATCTCTCCCGTGGGGAGTGGAAAGAAACCCCTCGCGCGGGAGTATGATGAGGATGTTAAGATAATCAAGGATGTTACGGGGAATATATCATGCAGGGGAAATGTCGAGGATTTTGCAAAACTTTTCAGGAGCAGGTTTGAGAAGATAAGGAAAATCTTCAAATCCCAGAGGAGGGGACTGAACGATTCCATCCCCCTGAAAAATCTGAAAAAGGGGAAGGTGAAAGAGGCTCAAATCATAGGAATGGTCAGGGATGTGAGGAGGACTCAGAAAGGATACATCATCGTTGAGATGGAGGACGAAGATGATTCGATATCCGTCCTTGTACCAAAGGACGACCATCATCTTTACCAGCAGGCGCAGGAGATAGTTTATGACGAGGTTCTGAGTATGAGAGTAAAAAAGGGGAAGAATGACCTTTTTATAGCAACGAGTATATCATATCCGGATATAAACATCAACCACTCCAAGAGAAAACTGGATGAACACTTATGCGTGGCGTTTCTTTCAGACATTCATGTTGGAAGCAAGAAGTTTCTCAAGGATGAATGGAACAGGATGATAAGATGGCTCAACGGCGAGATAGGAAACTCGAGACAGAGAGAGGTTGCGGGAAGAATAAAGTACATTATTATCCCGGGAGATGTTGTGGATGGTGTGGGCGTTTATCCTAATCAGGATAAAGAACTCGAAATAGCAGATGTTTACAAGCAGTATCAGGTCCTGGCAAAAGAACTGGAAAGATTGCCCGACCACATCACCATAATAATCCAACCCGGTAATCATGATGCGGTGCGCCCGGCGGAGCCGCAGCCGGCTCTGGAAAAGGAGATTCAGGATCTTTTCTCGGGAAAGAATTTCATATTTGTTGGAAACCCCTGTTACTTTTCGATCCACGGGATAGAGATACTATCATACCATGGCCAGAGCTTGCTCGATTTCTCAACAAATATACCCACGCTCAAATACAATCAGCCGGTTGAGATAATGAAGGTTGCCCTGAGGAAGAGGCATCTGGCTCCCATCTATGGAGGACATACCCCCATCGCTCCCGAGCATGAAGATTTCATGGTGATCGAGAGAATACCAGATATATTCGTAACCGGTCACGTCCATCTCTCCTCCATAGGTGAATACAGGGGCGTCACCCTCATCAACGCATCGAGCTGGCAGGCGCAGACATCTTATCAGGAAATGCTCAACTTTGTACCGGACCCGGCAAAACTTCCTATTGTTGATTTGAAGATGGGAAAGGCGACAACCATGGACTTTAACGTGGTTTAAATGAAGGAAGAGGAAGTGAAACGGGAAATAGAAAATTACTTCTCAACCATTCAGAGGGAGGTTGATAGATGCTATGAGATAGCAAAGATAGCGAGAAAGAAGGGGTTTGACCCATCAACAGAAGTAGAGATACCCCAGGCAAAGGACCTCGCGGCGAGGGTAGAGGAACTCGTCGGTCCCAAGGGAATATCCAATAGAATAAGGGAACTCAACCGCGAGATGGGTGATAGAGAGGCTGTAGCCATAGAGATAGCGAAGGAGATTGCGCGTGCAGAGGTTAAAACTCACGGTAATTTAAGCAGAGCGGTTGAGCAGGCGGTAAGAACGGGACTGGCTATAATAACGGAAGGTGTTCTGGTTGCTCCTCTCGAGGGTATAGCGGATGTGAGGATAGGGAAGAACGGCGATGGAACGAGTTATGTTGATCTGTATTTCTCCGGACCTATAAGAAGCGCCGGCGGAACCGGGCAGGCGATGAGCGTATTGCTCGCGGATGTGGTGAGAAGAGAGATCGGTATAGATAGATACAAACCCACGAAGGGGGAGATAGAGAGGTACAAGGAAGAGATAACTCTTTACAAGAGAGTGCAACATTTACAGTACACGCCGACACCGGAGGAGATAGAGATCATCGTAAAGAACTGTCCCGTCTGTATAAACGGCGAGGGTACCGAGAAAGAGGAGGTTACCGGATACAGAGACCTTCCGAGGGTTGAAACGAACAGATTGAGGGGGGGAGCGTGCCTGGTTATAGCGGAGGGTCTCTGTCTGAAGGCTCCCAAGATACTGAAGCATGTTTCCAGATTGAAGATAGAGGGATGGGATTTTCTCGAGAGGTTTGTAAAAAAGGAATTTGATGATAAAAAGGAAGAGGAAGAGGAGGAAGATGTGGAGATCGAGCCCTCCGCAAAGTATCTCGGCGAGGTTATCGCCGGGAGACCCGTTCTTTCGCATCCATCGAGAAAAGGCGGATTCAGGTTGAGATATGGTAGAGGGAGAACATGTGGTCTCGCATCCACGGCCATACATCCCGCGACCATGTATCTCCTGGATGAGTTCATAGCCATCGGTACACAGATGAAGACGGAGAGACCGGGAAAGGGTACCGTGGGAACGCCCTGCAGTGAGATAGAGGGTCCGATGGTTCTCCTGAAAAATGGAGATTTTCTGATTGTGGAGGATGTCGATACAGTAAGAGAGATAAAAGATGAGATAGAGGAGATCGTCGACCTCGGAGAGATACTCATCCCGTTTGGAGAGTTCATGGAGAACAACGAAAGATTGCTTCCATCAAGTTACTGCTATGAATGGTGGATACAGGAACTTCAGAGAAAGCTGAAAATCGATTTCGATCCATCCGATATAAAAAGTGTAAACGAGAGTGAGGAGAGGACATCGGCGATTTTGAAAGAAGAATTTGGAGATGACCTTGATCTGAAAAAACCCGACCCCGTTACTGCATTTCGCATATCTGAGAAATACAACATTCCCCTCCATCCAAGATATACCCTGTTCTGGCACGATATCAGCGAGGAAGATTTCCTGTATCTATGCAGGTCAGTGAGAGAGAGGGGAAAAGTGGAAATCAGGGATAATAACATCGTTCTGAGGATTCCCTTTGATGAGAGATTGAGAGAGATTCTCATAAATCTCGGCGCGGAGTACCGGCTGAAGAACGGCTCCTTCGAGATATCGAGATTTTCCTATCCGATAATAAGAGGCGTCGGTATGGACGTCGGCGATGGAAAACTGAAAGAGAGGGTCAGCATCGATGGCATAAAGCGCGAGAAAATCATGGAGATGGTATCCGCACTCTCGGGAGTTACTGTAAGAGAGAAGGCTCCATCGAGAATAGGCGCTAGAATGGGTAGACCTGAAAAGGCTTCACCAAGACGGATGCGCCCGCCGCCGCACGTGCTGTTTCCCGTTGGAAATTACGGTGGAAACCAGAGGTTGATCAACAATGCCGCGGAAAGCGGGAAGATAAAGGTTGAGGTTGGACTGAGAAAATGCCCGAAGTGTGGGAGAGCCACTCACAGAACATTCTGCGATTGTGGCGAACATACGGTTTCGATGGGGAGGGTGGTCGAGTATGAAATCAATCTCAGGGAAGAGCTGAAAAAAGCGAGAGAGAGACTCGGACTGGATACCCTTCCAGAAAACATAAAGGGCGTGATAGGGACGATATCAAAAGAGAAGACGCCGGAGCCCCTGGAAAAGGGCATACTGAGAGCGAGAGCGGGTGTTTTTGTTTTTAAAGATGGAACCACAAGATTCGATATGACCGATGTTCCTCTAACCCACTTCAAGCCAAGAGAGATAGGAACACCCGTTGAGGTGTTGAAATCCTTAGGATACGAGAAAGACATATTTGGGAATACTCTCCAGAGTGAAGAGCAGATATGCGAGCTCAAGATACAGGATGTGATTATATCAAAAAGGGGTGCGGAATATCTGTTGAAGATCGCGAACTTCGTCGATGAACTCCTTGAGAGATTCTATGGCATGGAGAGATTTTACAATGTAAAGAATATAGAAGATCTCGTGGGGCATCTCGTTATAGGTTTAGCTCCCCATACCTCCAGCGGAGTGGTCGGGAGAATAATCGGCTTCACCGATGCTCAGGTTGGGTTTGCGCACCCCTTTTATCATGCCGCCAAGAGAAGGAACTGCGATGGAGATGAGGATACAATAATGCTTTTGCTCGATGCTCTCCTTAACTTCTCCAACTCATACATACCCGAAAAAAGAGGGGGCAGAATGGATATCCCTCTGATTCTCTCAACCAGGATAGACCCGAGAGAGATTGATAAGGAAGCCCATAACATAGACGTGATGTTCAGATACCCCCTCGAGTTTTATGAAGCAACGCTGAAGTTCCTCCATCCCAAAGATGTCGAGGAGCACATGGATATGGTTGCTCACAGATTGGGAAGTTATCTCCAGTATGGTGCCTTTGGATTCACACACGATACGAGGGATATATCAGAGGGACCCGTGGAGTCATCTTACAAAAAATTGAAGATGATGATGGACAAGATCGAGGCACAGTTAAGGCTGGCAAAACTCATAAGAGCGGTGGATGAGGGAGATGTCGCCTGCAAGGTTCTGGAAAGGCATTTTCTACCCGATATACTCGGGAATCTCAGGGCTTTCAGCAAACAGAATATAAGATGTGCCTCTTGCAACACGGTTTACAGGAGAATGCCCCTCAAAGGGGTGTGCCCAAAGTGTGGAAGCAAGCTAACATTGACCGTTCACAGAAAATCCGTTGAAAAGTACCTCGCCATCTCAAAGGAACTGGCAAAAAGATATGACCTGCCGGACTATGAAAGGCAGAGATTACTGCTCATAGAAAAATCTATAAGGTCGCTCTTCACAGAAGATAGGTCGAAAAAAACCCTGCTCGATTTCACATGAGATTCTATGCAACCGTCCCGATGGGATTGGAGGAGATTTCTTCGAAAGAGATAGAGGAACTTGGGGGAAGGATTCTGGGCATCAGGAAAGGGAAAGGAAGGGTGTTTTTCGAAGGAGATAGAGAGCTCGTACCGAAACTGAATTTCTTCTCGAGGACTCTCGAAAGGGTATTGATTCTCATCGAAAACACCCACATAGATGAACTGAAGGACATCTACAGGTGTATGAAATCTCTGGATTATTCGTTCATAAAGCCATATCAGAGCTTTGCGATAAGGTCTCTAAGGGTTGGCGAGCATGAGTTCACATCCATGGATATCTCCAGAGAGGCGGGACAGGGAGTGATCGATAGCTACATGCTCGGCAAAGGCCACAGGCTGAGGGTAGATCTCGACAATCCCGATGTGATTATAAGAGTCGATTTGATACACGATGAGCTCTTCGTTGGTCTGGATACAACTGGGGATAATGCTCTGCACAAAAGGTGGTACAGAGTCTACAATCATCCGGCACCCCTCAACACAGCCATAGCAAGCTCGATGATACGTTTATCGGGATGGATGGAAGGGAAAATCCTTCTCGATCCCATGTGCGGCGGCGGCACCATACCGATAGAGGCGGCGATGAAAATGAGAGACATACCCCCGGGAAAAAACAGGGAATTCGCATACTTCAATTTCATGGGAAAGATTCTGCCGGATTACGCGGAAAAGGAGGTTTTCTCCCCTATTTACGGTTTTGACAGGTTCAGAAAACACGTCAATGGTGCCATCGAGAATTCGAGAGAGGCTGGAGTACTGGATACCATTAAATTCATGGAGAGGGATTTTCTGAAGGTGGAAGATTTCGAGGCGAATTTTATAATAACCAATCCACCGTATGGTATGAGGGTGGGAAAGAAAAGATTTGTGGAAGAGCTGTATAATGGCCTGTTTGAAAGAGCCACGAATGTGCTGGAAGATGACTCTATACTGGTTCTGATCACTCCCCACAGGGGTCTCGTCGAAGAGATAACCGCGAACTTGGGTTTCACAACGATAGATGCGCTTCCCACAAAGTACGGAAATCTGGATACGACTATCTTTAAATTGAAAATATAGTGGAGGGGAAGGATTATCCAAACAGTGCGCTGAGTCCCGCCGCAGCCTCTTCCTCGCTGACTTCCTCTTCCTTCTCTTTCTTTTCCTCCTCTTTCTTCTCTTCCTTCTTCTCCTCTGCTGGCTGTGCTGCCGGCGCAGCCGGCGCCGCGGCTGGCAGTGCTGCGCTCTTTATCGCCTCCTCTATGTTGACACCTTCGAGAGATGCAACCAGTGCCTTTACCCTCGCCTCGTCAACGGTTACTCCGGCAGCCTTCAGTATCTTTTTCACGTTCTCTTCATTTATCTCCTTCCCCGCGGAGTGCAGGAGCAGTGCGCTGTAGATATATTCCATACCTATCTCCTCCTTAACTCTTCTTATCAACCAAGTTTTTGAGATGGAGAGCCTCAATATATGCCTTTTTCAACAACAGCTCTATGTTTTCTTTCGTCGGGAATCCTATCGAGAGAGATAAAGCGAGGGCATCCCGATGAGCCATCGAAATGAGATAGTTTATCGTTTCTCTTGTTGCCCACTTTCTGTCTATAGCGAGGGTGAGGGCATTTCTCACCGCATCGATGATCTGCTGTCTGAATTTCTCCTCGTCTATCTCAAGGAGATCGGGAGTGTAAACCACGCCATCCTCATAAACCGCTCTCAGGTTCAGACCTATCTCTATAGGATATATCTCAAGCCTTGTAAGTGCCTGGGCGATCTCTTTTGATATGGTTTCTCCAGCCCTTACCAAGACCTTATCTTTCTTGATTACAACCTTACCGCCTTCGATGGCTGCGGGTATCCCAACCTTCTGCAACTCCCCTACAATGGGACCCGGCTTAAACGGCGTCTCCCCCGCTTTGATCTCGATGTCGCTCTGCGCTATCTCCCCGCCCTTCGCCGGCGCCTTCGTTCTGCTTGCCTTTATGAATTTATACAGCTTGAATGGGTTTTCCTTTGCAGCAAGTATACCCGTCTGTCCCGATATCGCCTTTGCGAGTTTCGAGAGTTCGCCTCCGCACTCTTCCAGGGCTCTTTTGATCAGTCTGTTTCTGCTAACCCGCAGTACGCCGATTTCTCTTATTTTCTCCCTCAATTTCTGCATCTGAGGGGCGGGTATATTCTCTATTCCAACTATGGCTATGGATGGGTAGGAATTGATGATGTTTTTCAGTTCCTCGACTTCTTTATATTTCCATTGAGCCACGTGCGCCATGAGAAACCCTCACATAACTCTCTGAGAAGGACCCATCGTGGTTTTCACATACACGGATTCTATGTTGTATCTTCCCCTCTCGAGTTTCTCCTCCAACCTCTTTATTATAGCCTTCAGATTTTCGGCGAGTTTTTCCGGTTCCATATCTTCGGTGCCTATAACAGCGTGGAATGTTTTGTTGCTCTTGGACCTTACCTTGACGCTCTTTCTCAGGTTATCAACGATTGCCTTGATATCGGCGGTCGGTGGAATCGGTTTCGGCATCTTCCCTCTGGGACCGAGCACAACTCCCAACTTTTTACCTATAATGGGCATCAGGGGTGCCTCCGCTATAAAAAAGTCGTGCTCATTTGCTATCTTTTTCATTTTCTTCTTATCCTTTGCAAGGTCGTCTATCTCTTCGGGTTTAATTATGAGATCGACAACATCCCTCGCCTTGAGAGCGAGTTCTCCACCCGCGAATATCGCCACCTTTGCCGGCTTTCCCCTGCCATTCGGAAGGATAACTTCCTCGTCTATCCTGTTTTTGGGGTTGTTCATGTCAACATCTTTGAGAGTTATGGCTACGTCTACACTCTGTTTGAAATTCCTCTTTTTCGATTTTTCGAGTGCCGTTTTTATTGCTTCTTTGATTTTCTCGTCGTCCATAATATCAGCAACTCTTAAGGTAATTCTGTGGAATAGAGAAGATATTTATAAAATTGTTGGTGCAATGCAATCTGAGGAGAGTGTCAACCCGGGTGTCGCGGAGCGCGCATCGTAACACCTCAGCAACTTTCTTCATAGAGAATCGGTAGAAATCCGTATAGATTTAAGTGATTTCAACTCTGAGATAAGGACATGCCAGAATGGGTGATCCCCCAATAGGTTAGACAGCGAAAGAAAGCAGATAATTTCAACTGCAGAGGGTTGGTTCTGCCCTTATTGTCTGTTTTCATGATAAAGGCATCCATATAAGCAATAACTATGCCCGAATCCGATTCTTCTGGAGGTTTTGGACCTGTGTAAGATGCTGCACCTGCTACCACAAATCCTCCATCATATGTCTGCTTCACATCAAAGAAAAGAAGCGACATGAATGGTGCTCTGATGATTCTTTTCCATTTCATCTTTCCCTCTGCATCCAACTTTACCATCCATCCCTCAAAGTAATAGAATGGGTTCAGAGGGCGCCATATCCACTCATACTTTGGCCATGAACACCATCCAACCGCTATGTATCCACCATCTTTGGTTTGTTGGATAGAGTGGAAAAAGCTACGAATGGGATATTCCTCATCAAATGTGGTCTCCCATACAGTATTTCCATCTTTATCCAACTTAAATATCCATGATATGTCGTGCCCGTATCCCTCTTTATATCCTGCAACTACATACCCACCATCTCTACTCTGGATGATCCGGTAGATCTTGTGGAACCTATTCTCTTCTATATAAGTTCCTTTCCATTTCATATTACCATATTTATCTAACTTGATCACGCATATGCCCTGTGCTCTGAGGTCGGGATCAAGGTAGTTCCCTATCGCTATATATCCTCCATCATCGGTCTGAGTGATACACTCGAGTATTAAACAGGAACCTTCCTTAAATGTCCTGTTCCATATCTCATTTCCTTCTCCATCGATCTTGATAACCCATCCACAGCCTTTTTGATCTTTTGTTATACCATATGATTTAGTCCATCCAGCTATTATGTAACCTCCATCTGTAGTTTGTTGAATCCATTTGCCCTCATCATCGTTTTTTCCACCAATGGTTTTATTCCATATTTCGTTGCCGTTTTCATCGACTTTTATTAACCATATATCTTCTCTTCCAGCACCGTATGAGGATGTTATACCAACAATCACATATCCATCCCCTTCTACACTCCTCTCTATGTGGGTGCCAAAATCATCACCTGGCGGGTCAAACTTTTTGATCCATTTCATTCTACCGTATTTATCCAACTTGCACAGCAAAATTTCTCCTGTGTTCGGGTTTAAAGTATACCTATTCAATAATAGAATGTAACCACCATCCCCCGTTGGTTGGAATGAAGGGCAGTATACACGTTTTGTTATATCCTGATCACCAAAAATCCTTGCCCATCTTTTATCGTTGAACAGTATACTGCCGGTGGCTGATTTTTCTCCCAGCGAGGAGAGAGTGGAACAGAAAATCAAAAGCATTGTTGCACATGCAAGGAGTGTCTTCATTTTTATCATTCTTCTTTCACCTCCGTGTTCGATAGAAATTTAAAAAAAGAAAAGTGAGAAAGAGAATTGGGGAAGCGCTTGTATATTGGGTTTTAGCCATCCACATTCACCCTGTAATTGCCTGTATCTCCACCGTAGATGTACATGTATACATCGCCCGAGGAGTTTTTCACGAAATTGCCGATGTTCATTCTTTCTGTTGTTATGCTGCCTTCGGTAATAGGTGTTACTTCTACGGAATCCACTGCAATTACGCGATAAGCGACTGCACCTGCCCACGTTGGGTAATATGTGGCTAGTTCTGTAGAGTTATTACATGTAGAGTTATTGCCACTTTCATTGACCTTATTTATCTTCAGATGGAGAAGTTCTGGTATTTCTCGAGTGGTGACATCTGGTATGCTTTTTCTTCCAGCGTGTAGAGATAGATGGAAGTAGTAATCCTCGCTGGAAGAATTGGGCCTTGTGATACATGCCGTGATCGAATTGCCACCCCAGAGGGTTTCGGCAGGTTTATTTGATCCGTATACATATCTCCATGCGCCGCCACCGGTAACACGATCATCACCTGTGGGACACCATGAAATTTTAACACTGTAAGGGAGATTGGCCAACCATTCTGGCCATTCCGGTTTCGGTCCCCACAATATATTTACCTTAACTTTTGCTGGACCGGTTACCTGACTGCTCTCCCACTCTTCGGTGGTTGCATTCCACACCATGTCGCTTTGCACCACATCAGCAACAATTATTTTCACTGGAGAATTATTTTTGATATATCTGTACAATTCGCGTGGTTGGAGAAGCCTATTTATTATACCCTCAATGAAGGACATTAAATCCCATTTTACAGTCATGTATGCCATGGTCCAGTTTTTCTTCTCTGCACCAGAATTTTGACTCTCGTTACTGGCATTCTCTCCACAACCTTCGTCTACAAAAAATGCCACGGTTTGTTCAACGCCCCATACCGTCTGTGCCTCTGGAGGTGCATACTGGAAGCCAGGTACATACCTCCACATTGATGGTGAATATTCATCCGCCTGGTTTACATACCATGAGAAGTCTGTATTGGTGTTTTCACTCTCTTCTATAGCCACAATAGACCTATCTTCTACTTCATATGTTACGTTCTTTGATAGACCCAACCCAACATCTATTTTACTGAAAATTTGTGCGTTCAGGTAGCATACCAACGTGAGATTTCCTCCGGTAAAGTTAACGTCACTCAGTGGAACGCTTAGATTTCCATATAGATCAAGACTTTGGTTTTCTTCACAATTGATTGCATACATTGCGGTTCCAACGCAAGAATTGTTATCGGGTTTCACTTCGTACACTTCCAACCATAGAATCAGAACAAACTTCGGATGTTCATCACCGATCTGTATCGAATAGTTTGCAACAATGCTGTTGTTTGCATCATATACAATCCAGTCGTTTTGTGCTCTTACATGTCCTTTTACCATCTTTGCGATATCGTAGCCGGAAGAGTTTGCAGTATCTAAGGTGATGTTCATTTCTTCCAGCCAGAACTCTCCAACGTATGCGTTGCCATAGTGTGGGCTGGCTGGATAGCCCTTTGTTTGAGTTGTTGTGAGAAGAGTCGGTATGGTTGCGCCTACCAGTAGCGCCACAATCACAAAAACAAACCCACTCCGGCTCATTCTGGTATCACCGAACAGATATAAATAGATTCGTGGCTTATATATATATATCGGTTGATAGTGGATTTGCTGTCAAAATGTCAGATGGAGAGGTTTCTTCACCAAAACCGTCTTTGCATATTCGCTAGAACATCACTCGTTTGAAGAATTTTCTGTCCTTATCCCACGGTATAGTCAAATCAAAACCTATCTTTGTTGTATCTCTGGTAACCGGATCAGCAGATGGGTCAAGGGATGAACCCTTCTCTCTCTTTATGACCATATCTCTGTCTCCCTGGAATCTCGTCGCCATTGCCCACTCGAGCTGCGATGGATCTCTGATATCTATATCATCATCCACAATAAAAACGTGCTTCATCGATTTGTGACCTTTAAACGCGTACTCTATCGCCTTTCTCCCATCATCCTCATGCCTTTTTCTTATGCTCACAACTCCATGCAGCCAGGAGCAGCCGCCCGGCGTGAGAGAGACATCAACGACATCGCAAACCTTTGATACCTCTTTGTATATGGTCGCCTCCCTCGGCATGCCCATTACAAACCTGTGCTCGTATCCACCTGGCAGGATCGCATGAAAGATGGCATCCTTCTTGACAAAGATCTTTTTGATTTCGGCGACGGGCTGCTTTCTCACTATGTCGAGAGTTTGAGTTATATCAACAAATGGTCCCTCATCGTGCTCCTCGCCGGTGATCTCGCAGACCATTACTATCTCCGCCTCGGGACCGGGTATTCCATCGAAGTTCATGAGACGTATGGGATACAGAGAGTTAGCGATATCGAGTTCACTCTTATCTATTTCAACCGAGATGGCTGCCGAAACGATTACGGGAATGGGATTACCTATACAGAACAGGAATCTCTTATTTCCCCTTTCTATGTATTTGTGGAAATCTCTTGGAAGTATTCTCATGACGATCCTGTCCTTTCCTATGACCATTGCCCGGTGGTATGATGCATTCAATCCATACTCTTCATCGTTACATACAACAACGCCCGCAGTTATATATCTCCCGCCATCGGTTGGGTAGAATTTTGGCACGGGCAATAGATCGAGATTGGTATCCATCTCCATGTAACCCGTCTTTTCCGTTGTCTCTGGGGGCTTTGGATTCTCTATAGCTGAGAGGATGGTTTTCAAAACATTCCCCTCCTCTATTCCAAGAGCTATAGACAGCAACTTCCTGTTTGAGCATATATTGGCTGCAACCGGAAATTTGCTTCCCTTTACGCTGGTAAACATGACGGGATTTTCGCCCTGCTCGTGTATTCTCCTGGCAACTTCAAAGTCGGGATTTACCTCCTCATCCACCAGCGTGAGTATTCCAATCTCTTCCAGTTTTCTGATAAAATCCCTGAACAGCATCATCCCACCCTCACCTTCATAACATCAAAACCCTCTCTCCTGATTTCATCTGCTATAATGTCTTGTCTCTCCGCATCATCAACGAGGGCTATGGCGTTGCCGCCCAGTCCGCCGCCCGTAAGTTTTGCACCGAGGGCTCCTTTTCTGAGAAACAGCTCCACAAGGTGGTCGAGTTTTTTACAGGATACTCCTATTTCCCGGAGTAGTTCATGATTTCTATTCATGAGCTCTCCAATTCTTTTAAGTTCACCCTCCTCTATGTATTTTCTTGCGCTCTGCGCGAGATACCTTGCTTCGTTGAGAAGATTTTCGAATCTCTCCGGATTCTTTTCCCTGTTTCTTTTTACCTTTTCTATCGCCTTCTTGGTTGAAGCTTTCAAACCCGTATTTCCAATTATGATATGAAGGGGCTTTCCGATTCTGATTCTCTCCGCCCTTTTTCCTCTCTCAAACCATATCACTCCACCAAAAGTTGCAACGGTATTATCTATACCCGAGGGATTGCCGTGATAGATTCTCTCGCCCTCGTAAGCAATGGAATTTATTTCCTCGTCGCTTAAATCGAGTTTGAAATAGTTTGATAGAGCCCTTGCTATTGCAACGCAGGTTGCCGCACTTGCTCCAAGTCCACTTCCGAGGGGGATATCACCTCTTATGATGACTTTGATGGGGTTTTTGTTCAAATCGATGTTCATTTTTGATGTCATCACTTCCAGAATTTTTCTCTCCATAGGGTCGTCTCTCAGATTAGCTCTCGCATCGAAGATCGTAAGTGTATCGCCATCGGATATCTCTGCCTCCACATATTTATCTATCGAGGATGCGATCGCCGGAACTCCATAGACAACAAAATGTTCATTAAAGAGTATGATTTTGCCGTTACCTCTGCCCACAGCACCCATTCGGTCAATGTCATAATTGGGAGATGTATATTATGATTGTGGAAGGTAAGAATGCGATAAGGAGGAAATTGCTCAGGTTAAGGAGAGCAATGGATGAAGAAGAGAGGTTGAAACTGAGTAGAAAGATCAAGGAAAACCTTTTCGACCTGCCAGAATATAGAAGTGCGGAGGTTATCATGTTTTATATGGCACATGATAAGGAGGTTGAAACGAGAGAAATGATTGCGGATTCCCTGTGCAGTAAAAGGGTTCTTCTTCCAAAAGTGGATATCGAGGGAGGAAAAATAGTTCCCGTGGAGATAGAGAACCTTGATGATGTTGGCAAAGGGGCATTTGGTATAGAGGAGCCAAAAGGTAGAGAAGAGTACAGTGGAAAAATAGATATGGTTGTTGTTCCGGGCATAGCTTTCGATTTGAGGGGTTACAGAGTAGGCTATGGAAAGGGATTCTATGATGGGTTTCTGAGAGGTGTGTCGTCTCTGAAGGTTGGACTGGCTTTCGATTTTCAGGTAGTAGACCATATAATGGAGGATGCGAACGATGTCCCCATGGATATCGTGGTTACGGAAAAAAGAATCATAAGGTGTTGATTCGTAACGGCGCGCTCGAAAACAAAAAATACAGAGAGGGAAGGTTACAGAGAGGTTAGATCTCTTTTACACCAACGAAGAAGATGCCTATCAATGTACCCTGTGCCTTCTCCGTTACGTCGCCCACCGTGACGGTGATGTTCACCTTTCCAAAGCCTATCGTGGGCGGCATCAGTCGTGCCATCAGGCAAGGTATCGTGATATTTTCTCCCGGCTGAAGGGTCTCTATGGTTCCACTTTTTGTTCCGAATAGAACGAAAGCAATACCACCAGCCTTCTCTACAGTTATCTCCCAACTCACGTTTTCGAGGGTGGTGTCCCCTGTATTTTCAACCACAGCCTGCACGCCCAAGCCGCCCTTTATGGTGATGGAAAGCTGGTTGGTTGTCTGCTCCACTGCCATCGCATAGGTAGCCAATGGAATCAATAGCACGGTCAACATGCAGATATAGGTAGTCCTTCTCATCTTATCTCCCATAATATTATAAATTGTAAATTTAAAAAACTTTCGACCGTTGTTTTATCTGCATTATTATCTAAATTATGCGTGTGGATATGATTGTATATCCATTTTTATTACATATCGCTCTCATCACGGGAAAGGTATACCTCGAGAGGATGACCTGACATTTTCTCACCTTGAAAATTTTTCCAGAAAACCTTTAAATATGCTTTTTGTCAAAAATTAACATGTTAGCGTATAACATGCTATCAATTAATGTGGTAGGTGGTATGAGGAGAGAAAAGGTAGTGGTAACGGTAGTGGTATTTGGTATTGTTCTCGTATCTGGAGTAATTGCGCCTCTGTCGGCTTTTGCTGGTAATGATGGGTACATCGTCGTTGATGGAAATGGAAAAGGTGACTATAGCAGTATAGGGGATGCTATAAATCACGCGCGAGAAGGGGATACGATACTGGTAAAACCGGGCGAATATCGTGAAGTTTTGATAATAAACAAGATGGTTACCATATTAGGCGAAGATGGGAACAGAACAAAAATAAATCCAACCTCCATCAGAAATGGCTTTGCCATTGAAGTAAGAGCAAGTGGGGCGGTTCTCAAAAATCTGAATATAACAAATTACGGAAAGGGTAAATACGCACAGGCCGTGAAAATAGTGTCTCCAGATGTTAAGGTGATCGGTTGCATGATGCATGACGTTCCCGTTGGCATTTCCATCTGGTCGTCCAATAACACCATAAAGGGTTGTAAGTTCTGGAACTGTAAGGATGAGGGTGTGGTGCTCATGGGAACGAGATATACCGGCTGTGACGGAAATAGCATAGTAAATTGTTACTTTTACAATAATGGGGATGGGGTGGAACTTCAGCATGCAGATGGAAATGTTATAATGGACTGTATCATGAAGAGCAATCTCCATAGCGGAGTGGACATTCTGGATTTTTACAGCGAGGATAACATCATCGTGAACTGCTCGATCACCGGCAACACCTATGGCGTCATGTACATGAGCGGTAGTAACGTTCTTGTGAACTGCACAGTGTGCGATAACGCTGATGGAAACATCGTAACCAACGATGTGCTTGGATTCTCGGCGAAGGGTGGCATCAAATCAATAAAGGGTAAGTTCGTGAAGATGCTTGTTGAGGGTATTCTCAGGAGGTTTGGTCTCCGGGTTGTGTCCGGCTTGCTCGACGCTATCACAAGATTGCCAGATTGAAAATCAGGACTTCTTTTATGGATCTTTGATGTGCTCCCTTATCATCATAAGCCACAACCTCTATCACTTTGAAGCCGAAAGCTCTGCTGTCCCACCTCCAGGAGAACGGCGCGGTCGTGTCGCTGTATTTAAGAGTATGATCTATGTAGAAATCTACCCTTTTCACGACCCCATCACTGTCTGATGCATTGACCTCTATGGTGATTGGACCTATTATGAGGGGTAACGAGAGAGATAAAATCTCCCTGTCTCTGACATAGAGCAAATTTTTGGGTCTTGTTATACTTACAGTTGGGGGTGAGTTGGGTATCCCTTCCTCGGTGGTAAATCGCCATACGGGACCTTCGCTGCTCTCTCCGTGTTCATCCCATGCGACTATCTTCCAGTAGTAGGTCGTGCTGTAGCTGAGGCTCGATGGTTTATAGGTTGTTGATGATTGGTTACCCGATACCTTCTTCAGTTGATTTTCTCCCGTTCCAAAGTAGACGTCATAGGTAAGATTGTCTCCATCCGGATCACTGCACTGCCACGAGAGTGTTACATCTATATCTACACCTGTTGCCCCATCTACTGGAGATGGATTTGATGGTTTGTTTGGTGGATGATTGACCTCTCCTGTGAAAACATCATAATTTATGTTTTCTTTGTTTCCAAGAAGATCTTCAGAGTAGTACTCAAGATAAATTGGTTCCCCCCCGGGAGATACACTTGAATTAGGTATCCATAGGGTTAGATTTTCGTTGGTCTCATTGACAAACCAATCCGACCAGTTACCCTCTCCAATTCTGTATCTGTAATGAATACAGCAAACCCCGACTTCAGGGCATCCATCCCATCCTGGATCTATCGCCATGAGATAGATCGGATAGTAGCCTCGTCCTGTGGTTACAGGTGGAACGTCATCAACATAGCAGGTTATATTAAGAACATTTCCTCTATTCCCGAGGCAATCTTCGGCATAGTATTCGATATAGTGCAGACCCTCTTCATGCAATGTGATATTCGCAAAATAGATTCTCCAATCAGACCAGCCTGTATAGATATTCCATACACGATAGCAAATCTTTTCTGTTCCAACTGGATATTTTCCGCCATCCTCTGATGATAGGTTGAAAGGTGTGCGTGCGGTTACAAAGAGTGTATTATTCTTGGTGTGATTGGGCTTACCAATGGTTAGGTCTGTCTCTGGAGGTGTGTTATCAACATAAAACGTTGTATCATTATCATAGCCGGATGCTGGCCACCTGTTGCCGAGTCCATCCTCAGCCCAATAACCTATGGTGTATTTACCTTCTTCCGCGATATATAAGGTCAGGTTCTTCTCGCTTATCCCGCTATCGTATACTGCTCCGGTTTCATTCCAGATTGTCCATCTGATGAGATACAGGTTCATCATGTCTGTGACATTTATCCATATTGGCGTAGTGGAGTTGATAAAGATCTTTCCATCTTGGATATAGCTGGGTATACCCATTTCTATGGTAACTTGGGGTGGTGTATTGTCGACGTAGATGGTTTGATTCGTATGGTTCTCTTCGTTTCCAGCTCTATCGGTACTGAAAAATTCCATGTAATGCTTGCCTTCTTCCATGAAGTAAATTGGACCAAAGTTTACTGTGTTGTTGGAATATACATACCAGTAAATGTTTCTGTACATAGTAATGTTATGGTTGCCACCATAGGAATCTTGAGAATCGGCTGGATGCCAACTTTCATTATACCATACTCGATAGTAGATTGCATCCACACCTGTACCATTAATATTGTCTTCTGCATCCAGCCATACAGGCGTGTATCCCGTAATCCAGTCTTCACCACCTATTGTGCAGTTTGGATCTCCTATGGTTTTAGTTGATACGGGAGGCTGGATATCCTGGAGAGGTGCAAAGATGCCTTCGGGATTTGTGATGTTAACACCTATGATGTTCTTTGTTGTGTCCAGATATCTTGTTCCGTTCCAGCCCTCCTTGTGCCATCCGGTTTCGTTGTGCATCCAAATGAGTAAATAGTCCTCATTGATGATCACATTGCTTTCATTGTAACAGATGGAGAGATTTATCCAAGTGCTTGTATCACTTAGGCTGGAGATGTTGAGAAAGCTGCCTGTATCATCGAAACCATCTGGATTTTCTGGGGGATTGTTCACTCCTCTAACCGCAAAGTTACCTTTGTACCTGAAACTTGCGGTTGTTGGATAGGATGTGGAGAATGTGTTGTTGGATATGAGGTTTCCTTCGCTATCAAGAACGTAGAGATCCCATGATGTTCCTGATAGAAAGTTATCGCTTATCCGGTTTTCATTTGAAGAAGATAGCCATATTCCATTCTGGGTGTTAGAGATACTATTATTTGTGATGGAATTCTTTTCGGAGTTATCGAGGTAGATGCCATCAACGCCATCGCTGATGGTGTTGTTATCTATTGCATTGTTGCCTATTACATTGTTGCTTGAAAATTCTAAAAGAATACAGCGATATTCAATCGATTTGACTGTGTTGTTGGAGAGAATATTATTACCTGAGTCATACAGAGAGATACCATAGTAGCTGTTAGAGATGTTGTTGTTATCTATCACATTGTTGCTTGAATTTACTAAAAGGATGCAGCAATATTCAATCGATTTGAGTGTATTGTTGTAAAGCGTGTTTTTATCCGATTTATACAGGTAGATGCCTTGGTGTCCACCAGATATAGTGTTGTTATCTATCAAGTTGCTATCTGCTGATTCCAAATAGATTGCCTTATCGGTATATAGCAAGGTGTTGTTCACCGTATTGTTGGAGAGAACATTGTTATCTGATTTGTATAGATGCATGCCATAATAACCACCAGAGATAGTGTTATTCTCTACAAGATTGTTATTTGCCGATTCCAAGTAGATACCCTTTCCACCATTACATAGCAAGGTATTGTTCAGGATTTGATTGTAAGAGGTTTTTACGTAGATACCATAATAGCTGGTGGAGATGTTATTGTTTGCAAGTTTGTTTCTGCTAGAAGATTTGAGAAGACAAATGCCTTGCTCGTTTTTCACAAGAGTATTGTTTAGCAAAGAGTTATATTTTGAAGAAGTTGAGAGCTTGAAACCATACTTGCTATTCGAGATGGTATTGTTTTCCAGTTTGCTGTTTTCCGAGCGTAGAATATATATGCCAATCTCGGAGTTGTTGGAGATATGACAGTTGGAGATCGAAACATTTTTCGCTTCGTTGAGTTCAATCCCACGGCTCCCTGTGTTGTATGTACTGTTACAAATTGTGCAGTTATTTACTGTAACATTTTGCAGGTTAAAGGAATCGTTGTGGATGTATATTCCTATCTTGGTGTAGTTGTATATGGTGAAGTTTTCGACCAGAGTATAGTTTGCTTGAATCTGCACGCCATAATCGGAGCCGTGAG
>CAYSPA010000006.1:0-24930 GCA_964432835.1 uncultured Thermoplasmatales archaeon
CCATGGCTTCGTCGGTTGGGAAACCTTTGATCCATAGACCGGCGATAAGAGCGGGAGACAAAACTACCTCAAATTCCCGTGATCACCATCTTCCATCTGGTATTGCCTCAACGAGAAATTGGATCGAGGGTACCTGAAAATATCCGAATCTGTTAAATACCAATCCACCAATCCCCTCTCCATGAGGGCATTCGTAACGGGAGGAGCAGGGTTCATAGGCAGTCATCTTGTGGATAGGCTTGCCAGAGATGGGAATGAGGTTACGGTTTATGATAACTTTTCCTCCGGTAGGATGGAATTCATAGAGCATCATCTCGATAAACCTTATTTCAAACTCATCAAAGCAGACCTGCTCGACGAGGATGTTCTCAATACCGAGATCAGGGAGCACGATGTCGTCTTTCATCTCGCCGCCATACCTGACGTTAGACTCGGCGAAAAAAAACCGGATGTATCGAAGATCGACATTCTATCGACATACAATCTGCTGGATGCGATGAGAAGAAACGATATAGAGATGGTGGTTTTCTCCTCGAGCAGTACAGTTTACGGCGAAACACCACCGATCCCCCTCCCCGAGAATTACGGTCCGCTTCTTCCCATATCAGTTTATGGTGCGGCAAAATTGGCGTGTGAGGGATTGATATCATCATTCTGCCACACCTTTGATATGAAGGGGTGGATTTTCAGGTTTGCAAACGTTGTGGGATCAAGATGTACACACGGAGTGATATACGATTTCATCAGGAAACTGAGGAAAAATCCCAGAGAGCTCGAGATACTGGGAGATGGAAAGCAGAGAAAATCCTATCTTTACATAGAGGATTGTGTGGATGGAATGCTTTTCGGCTTTGAAAGGAGCAGAGAACAGATAAACCTCTTCAATCTGGGAACCGATGGAACCACCGAGGTAAATGAGATTGCAAAGATGGTGATAGATGAGATGGGGCTGAAAGATGTTAAACTGAAGTACACGGGCGGAAAGAGAGGATGGAAAGGCGATGTTCCAAGATTTCAATTCGATATAAGCAAAATCAAATCCCTGGGCTGGAAGCCAAAATACGATTCCAGCGATGCCGTCAGAAAAGCCATAAAAGACCTTCTTGCCGAGATTTGATGATCTGGATCGAAATCGGCGTTTTGTGCGGAAGGAAATCACCATATTCTGTAATCCTCTTCCGCCTTCCCACGGTCGCCATGAATTACAGTGTAATCTCTCAGTTCAACATAGGAGATACTGCCATTTTTCTTCTCACTGAACAGATGGTTCCACGTGTTTATATAGATATAGGGTCTGGATTCGTTGCACTCAAAGTCCTCAAATGGGACCGTCTCGCTGTAATGTTTTGGAAAGAGTGCATCGTAGCTCTGCTCACCACTGTAGGTTCCCTTACCATCGTGTGAAAAGATTACCTCCACCGGAGAAGAATTCTCATCGATTCTCATGTAAAACGTTTCTATATCTGCCGTTCTGTGGTATCTGAGTATCCTGAACATGCGGTAAATCTTGTCAATGAGCCACACGGGATAATACTCATCGCTGAACACGAGGGTGAACTGAGTGAGATTTCCCATCTGATAGCAGTAGACAGCGAGAAGTTCACTCCGGTCCTTCTCTGCCTGACAGAATATGGGCAGGTACTCTATTTCTCCGTTAGCGTCTCCACATGTATCCAGCCCCACTGTGGGAAAACGAACACAGCGAGGATTGCCACGACTATGAGTTTCCGCATCATCAAATATTAATCTGTCTTTTATCAATTAAATATCTTCCCGATTCCATGCACATCTGTATCGTGCTACATTATAGCAGTCCGTATGGCGAGCTAAAATCCCGAGACTACGTAGAGATGTCATGGGAGGTGAAAAAACCCATCCGAGTGTGTTTAACTCTTCAGCAATAACCTTTAATACTCTCATCGGGTTGCTGTCCCAGAATGGACCTGATAAAAATCTACCTCGAAGAAGATCTCGGTGAAGAGGGAGACATAACCACAAATTCCATTTTCACCAACGAGGAAGGAGAAGCAATAATCATAGCGAAGGAAGATTGCGTACTCGCGGGCATCGAAGATGCAAAGGAAGTTTTTTCCAGACTCGGTGCAGAAATGCAGATACTCCATCAAGACGGGGAGAAAATCAAAGCGGGAACAATCGTTGCAAGAATTAGAGGAAAACTCAGAGCGATCCTTGCAGGCGAGCGCCTGGCGCTCAACATGCTCTCGAGAATGAGCGGTATAGCAACCGAGACGAGAACACTCGTGGATATGTGCAGAAGGGTTAATCCCGATGTGAAAATCTGTGCCACCAGAAAAACAACGCCCGGTTTCAGAAAGTATGAGAAAAAAGCCGTCATTATTGGTGGTGGAGAACCTCACAGATTTGGATTGTTTGATGCGGTTCTCATCAAAGACAATCACATAAAGGCCGCGGGTTCCGTGGGGGAAGCAATAAGGAGGGTAAAGGAAAGGATAAAGGATAAATTCGTAGAGGTTGAGGTGGAAAATCTGGAGCAGGCTTTGATATCCGCCAGAGAAGAGGTTGATGCAATCCTCATAGATAATCAGCCTCCTCAGGTGGCGAGAGATATTGCAACGAGGGTGAGAGAGGAAAATCCAGATATCATTATAGAAGTGTCCGGAGGGATCACACGCGATAACATATTGTTGTATGCTCCATTTGCGGATCGCATATCGCTTGGATACATCACTCACAGTGTAAAATCAAAGGATTTCTCGCTTGAAATTCTGTAGTTTTTCGGAGTGTCTCGGGATTCTCTATCTTAAGGAAGAATAATATTTTATAGTTGTTTTTACATTCAGGGAGCGACAAAAGAAGGGAGGCGTTTATAATGGTGATAAATATGACAGAAAGCGAGGAGAAAAGAGACATTGCTGTTTTGCTTGAGGAGAGCAGGGTTTTCTACCCGCCCGAGGAAATAGTGAAGAACAGCAACGTGAGGAAGTGGATGGACGAGCACGGTATAAAGGACTACGATGAGTTGCTGGAAAGGGCAAAGGACATAGAGTGGTTCTGGGGAGAGGTTGCCAAAGAAGTCGTGAACTGGTATGAGCCCCCAAAGAAGGTTCTGGAGTGGAATCCACCATATTCTGAGTGGTTCGTCGGAGCGAAGTATAATATTGTGCACGATGCACTGGATAAACATATGGGCACACCAAGGGAGAACAAGGTAGCATACTACTTCGAGGGAGAACCTGGAGATACGAGAAAACTCACGTATAGAGATCTGTACATTCAGGTTAACAAACTTGCAAACGCTCTGAAACAACTTGGAGTGAAGAAAGGCGATAGAGTCGGTATCTATCTCCCGATGATTCCAGAACTGCCCATAGCGATGCTCGCATGCGCGAAGATAGGAGCGATTCACTCCGTCGTGTTCTCTGGATTCAGCGCATTGGCATTCAGAGAGAGAATAAACGACTGTAAGGCGAAAGTTGTCATAACGTGTGACAGTTTTTACAGAAGGGGAAAGACCGTACCCCTCAAGAAGCAGACAGATGAGGCTCTTGAGGACGCTCCATCCGTGGAGCACTGTATAGTTTTCAAGAGAACCGGAGAGGAAATCCCATGGAATGACGAGAGAGACATCTGGTGGCATGAAATCGTAAAGGACCAGCCAGAGGAATGCGAGACGGAGAAGATGGATGCAAACGATCCTCTCTTCATCCTCTACACGTCGGGAACCACGGGTAAGCCAAAAGGAGTGATGCACAGGCACGGTGGCTATGCGGTGGGGGTCGCAACTACCCTGAAATGGGTTTTCGACATCAAAGACGATGATATATGGTGGTGCGCC
This sequence comes from uncultured Thermoplasmatales archaeon, assembly GCA_964432835.1. Classification (GTDB taxonomy): domain Archaea; phylum Thermoplasmatota; class E2; order DHVEG-1; family B18-G2; genus B18-G2. Next base: position 3,818 of record CAYSPA010000006.1, read on the forward strand.
GCCGATGTTGGATGGATAACGGGACACAGCTACATAGTGTATGGTCCTCTCATACTCGGCGCAACCTCGGTTATGTATGAAGGTGCACCAAACTATCCAAATCCCGACAGATGGTGGGAGATAATAGAGAAGTACAAGGTCACAATTCTCTACACATCGCCTACGAGCATAAGACTGTTCATGAGATATGGTGAGGAGTGGGTCAAGAAGCACGATTTGAGCTCTCTCAGATTGCTCGGTTCCGTTGGCGAGCCCATAAACCCAGAGGCGTGGATGTGGTATTATAAACACATAGGCGGAGAGAGATGCCCGATCATGGATACGTGGTGGCAGACGGAAACGGGGCATTTCATGATAACACCTCTCCCGATCACACCCCTCAAGCCAGGCTCAGCGACAAAACCATTCCCGGGTATACAGGCAGAGGTGTTCAACGAAGAGGGCAAGCCCGTGGAAAACGCCGGTGGAAATCTGGTTATACTCAAACCATGGCCGGGCATGCTCAAGGGATTCTATGGAGATCCGGAGAGATACCGGAAAACATACTGGAGCAAGTACCCGAATGTATACCTTGCAGGTGATGTTGCGAGAAAGGATGAGGATGGATACTTCTGGATACAGGGAAGAGCGGATGATGTCCTCAATGTATCCGGTCACAGAATAGGAAACGCAGAGGTTGAGTCTGCTCTCGTGAGCCATGAAAAGGTCGCTGAAGCAGCAGTTATAGGCAAACCACACGAACTCAAGGGAGAGTGCATTGTTGCCTACGTGGTTCTCAAAGAGGGTGTTGAGCCGAGCGATGAACTGAGAGAAGAACTCAGAGAACACGTTGCGAAGGAGATGGGAAAGATAGCAAGACCAGACGAGATCTGGTTCGTCAATGACCTGCCAAAAACAAGAAGCGGAAAGATAATGAGGAGGGTTATCAGAGCAAAAGCCTTGGGCCAGGATGTCGGAGATGTCTCAACTCTGGCAAATCCAGAGGCGGTTGAGGAGATAACGAGAGCCAAGTAATTCACATCCGCCGTGGGAAATAAAGTTGGAAACCCAGAGATGATACCTCCCTTCTTATTTTTTCTATATCCTCTGTGTAGAAGAGATGGCTTTTGCATCTGCAATCCGATGAGCCAAAGCCAGATATCGAGGCAAAAATTTCAGATAGTTTTCTGGCAACCTCACATTCCTCCCGCGAGTTACTCTCTTTGATATACACCTCCACAACCTCTCCTTCACCGAGCAGATAATCCAGATGCCAGTGAAGTTTCTTGTTCTCCGATAAATGTCTTCTTATCCTTCCTTCCAGCCCGTTCATAGCCGAGCCAACGTAGATGTAAAATCCCTTTGCAAAATCGATGTGCCCGAGTTTCCCGATTCTTATCCGTTTGTTCTCTGGAATCTTTACGATAAGAATGTAGCTTCCCTTCATATATCAAACAGCACCTGTATCTCGCAGGGCGGCTCCCTCTTCACCTTCAACATGTGATATGTTACAGCCTTGATTTCTGTACCGTATCCGTGTTTTTCCCTGCTGTACTTCTCTCCAATAGCCTCTCCATGAAGAGAGACCTGCTCTTTGCCTTCATCAATCCTGACTTTAAAATCACCGAATACCAGATTATATGCACTGTTAAGGAACAGCAATTCTGATAACCAGTCAACCAGCAGGTTTTCAATGCTGTTGGATGTCAGTTCGATCTCGTGCTTTTCCACGGGTTCTATCTGCGAGTTATCCGTAATTATGGCAAACATGCCTTTTGCAGCGTTTTCAAAGCATTCTTCTATGGATTTTCCGTACGCTCTTATCCCAACATCGGCGGTATGCTCTATTATTTCAAACTCCTTCACAGTGTCGCCTCCTTCAGCGATTCTCTGCACCCACAATCTCTTTTTTCTTCTATTCTCATAAGAGCATCCCTGACCAGTTCGGCCAATATCTTCTTCTTCTCGTTGAAGAAGATCTTTATCTCCTCAGCGGAAAGCTTTCCTTGTAAACCGGCTGCCATGTTGCATACTACAGTTAGAGATGCATAACACATCTCCCTTTCCCTCGCCAGCACGACCTCTGGTACTAAGGTCATGCCCACAACATCCGCATGGTTTGAAAAGAATCTTATCTCCGACTTCGTTTCCAGTCTCGGTCCCTCGGTAACGAGATAAACTGCCCTGCCGGAGAAATCTACGCTATGCTCCCTACACGTATCTATAAGTATCTTTCTCAGGTATGGACAGAAAGGCTCCGACATATCCACGTGGGTTCTCGAATCATCGAAGAAGGTGTAGGTTCGATTTTTTGTAAAATCTATGAAATCGTGTGGTATCGCTATGTATCCCGGTTTTATATTGGGATTCAATGAGCCAACGGTTCCTATCGAAATAACGGTGTCAACATTTGCGATCTTCAAAGCTTCTATATTTGCAAGATAATTTATTCTGTGGGGCGGAAGTTTTGAGGAGATTCCGTGTCTGTTCAGAAAGACGATCTCTCTATCTTTCAGTCTGCCAACAATAACCTCAACATTCCCGTATCTCGTTTCAATCTCTATTTTTTCAGGGCTCTCCAGCAGGTCTTCCATGTGATGACCACTTATGACCGCAATTCTCATCGCACCGGTATAGATTTAATGGATTAAACAATTTTCATTCCCATGAAGGTTGCCTCTCTACTCTCTGGGGGAAAGGATTCCCTCTATGCACTCTATGTCGTCCTTCAGCACGGATGGGATGTCAAATATCTTGTTTCTCTTATTCCCGAGAGGCGGGATTCCTGGATGTTTCACTCCGCAAATATTCATCTTGTTAACACGATAGCGGATGTCATTGGTATACCCCTTGTCACAAAAACCACCGCAGGGCGGAAGGAGGAGGAATTGAATGACCTGAAGATCACTCTGGAAGGGATAGATATAGATGGAGTTGTAAGCGGGGCAATAGCATCTGATTACCAGAGAGAGAGAATATGCAAGGTGTGTGATGAACTCAACCTGAGGTGTTTTACTCCAATATGGCACAAGGACCAGGAGATGTTACTGAGGTATCAGATCGCGGCTGGATTCGAGATAATGATAGACCATGTATCTGCGGAGGGTCTCGGTAAGGAATGGCTGGGAAAAATCATAGATGAGAAAAACGTCGATGAATTCATAGAAATGTGCGGGAGATACGGTATAAATCCGAGCGGGGAAGGTGGAGAGTTTGAAACGATTGTCCTCGACTCCCCCCTTTACAGAGAAAAACTCGTTGTAGAGGATATGAGAATCAGATGGTACAGAGATTATGGTTACTGCGAGATCATGAAACTGAGAAGGGAGAGGAAATCAGTAAGTGACATACCCAAGTTTCTTCATATTATAGAGGAACAGGAATAGTCTCATATCGATGTCCTTTTCATCGGAAAATGTCCTTTCCATCTCGTTCAGTATTTGCTCAACGGTGTGTTTCCCATCACACAGTTTCCAGACGAGAGAACCCTTTTCATCCAGATTTACGGTGAACTCAGGATCTTTACCCAGCATTCTGCAGAACCTTTTTCCTATCTTGCTTTTGAATTTGGGCACAATTATCCTGACCCTGTCCCCCTCCTCGAACCAGATGAATTCTTTTCTCACGGGTTTTAATTTGAGAAATTCTTCTCTTGTATACTTACGCCTTTTTGCCAAGTATCTCCCTCAAAGGTATATAGAATAGCAGAGCACCTAAATAAATCCATGCCAGAAGCCCTGGCCACCATGGTTCCTGACCAGCCGGGAATACGTTGAGATGAAGACCCGCTATTATGAGGGCTGCAGAGCCCACGCCCATCAGCGCCTCTCCCGCAACATATCCTGCGCTCAGAAGGAGACCGGTTCTTATTGCCTTCTCCTTTGGTTTTATTCCGGTCTGTTTTATCGCAAGTTCCCAGTCACTTATCTCCTCTTCCTCTGCACTACCGAATCTCTTGGCTATAACTCTATCGGTTACATATCTGATTATTCCTCCACAGAAGATGGATACCGATATGGTGAACGGAAGGTATATACCTATGGCAACGGGCAGGATGGGTATATTCATTAGAATCAATGCGAATGCCAGAACCGCTCCAACCACCACGTATAGCCATACCATCTGTCCCGTAAGTATACCCTTGGCGATTCCCCCCATCAGGAACGCCTGCGGCGCGGGAAGGTCTTTGCTACCTATGTGGAAAGCGGAATCCAGCATCTGAACGACGCCCGCTATAACGGGTGCAGCTACCACCACTCCTATTATCTCCATCAGCTGCTGTCTCCATGGCGTGGCTCCAACCATCTGTCCACATGCAAGGGATTGCAGAACATCTCCGGATATCGCCGCTCCACAGCAAATAACAGCAGCAATGAGTATGGCTATGGCCACTCCCTCCGAACCGAGACCGAATGCCAAAAGAATCAAACTGGTTATGAGCAGTACAGAAACGGTGACACCGGAAATGGGATTGTTGGATGAACCGACGAGACCAGCCATGTAACCCGCGATTGCGCTCGCCACGAAGGCGAAGATCACCGCATAGATGGCCATGATACCCGAGAGAGCATACATCTGGGTAACTATCGAGTAGACGATAAAAACGGGAATCACCATAGCGCCTATGAGCAAGAAGACCGTCTTCATGTTCAGATCGGTGTCTGTTCTTTTCTTTGCCTCACTCTTGACTCCAGCCTTCATGCCGTAGATGGCTTCCTTTATACCCGCAACGAGGTTGGACCTGAGTTTCCATATTGTCCAGAGACCGCCGACGAGCATGGCTCCAACGCCTATGTATCTTATTTGGTTACTCCATATGTAGTACACTCCATCCAGGGGATCGGTTATGGTTGCAGGCCAGCCACCCATCAGTACGGCGACAGGAAGTATAATAACCCACCCAAGTAACCCTCCAACGAGAACATAGGATGCTATCTGAGGACCTATAATCCATCCAACGGCGAGCAGAGCGGGGGATGTCGCAAGCCCTCCGTACATCCATGCCTCCTTTTCCAACCCTCCGATGTTGTATTTTCCGATGCTCGTTACACCCTCGATCATCCCCTTGAATATCTTGAGAGAAACCTGCCCAAATTTGAATAGACCCGCAAGGATTGCTCCAAGCAGAAGCCAGCCGGCGCTGACTGCTGAATCCTTACTTCTTGTCCTTTTCCCGGCACCGACCGTTGTGGTGAGAACAGCAGCTACCGCAACTCCCTCGGGAAAGGGAAGGTCCGTTTTGACCACGAGCGCTCTCCTGAGGGGAACCATCCATAGTACACCAAGTACACCTCCGACCATAGCTATGAGCGCCGTTTCGAGGTAATGTATGGATTGCCATTCTCCGAGAATTACGAGGGCGGGAATGGTGAATATAACACCAGCCGCAAGAGCCTCTCCAGATGCGGCGCCCATCATGGCGAGATTAACCTCTAAAATCGTACCCTTGAATGGTCTCAGGATGGCAAAAGCCATGACGGCACCGGGGATAACCGCTGAGACCGTCATGCCCGCGTAGAGTCCAAGATAGGCATTTGCTGCACTCAAAAGGACAGCGAGAATTGCACCGATTAAAACCGCTCTGAAGGTCATCTCCGGAATCGTTTGCTCGGCAGGTATAAGGGGCTTAAAGCCTTCTCGCGACATTCTCTTACCAGTTTTAATGATAATTTTTGTCCCTTATAAAATTATTGGTATAAATCTGACCATTATAAAATTTAAAGGAGAAATTCTTGATCGCTTCCTTCTACCGCTCATACCTCGAACCTCAGTATGCCAGCTATCCCACCGAACGTGCTCAACAGGGTGGAACCCTCCTCGCTATCTGTAGAGATGAGCTCGACCTTTGTTCCCTTCTCCCGTGCTTTTTTGGAAAGTTCCTCAACGATTTCGGATTTCTCCTTCATCACCATGTTTCCCCCACATTTCTTGCATTTTGGCGGGTTGTTTTCCATCTTCTTCATCTCGATTGTATCGATTGTCTTTTCCTCTTCATATCCACAGGATTCGCAGACGAGTTTAACCCTGTACCTATCAAGACCTTCCGATATAAGTAGGATATCGAGGGCTCCCATTTCAAGAGCCCTTCTCACCTCATCCTCTCCGTATATTGCGAGAGATTTTTTCTTCTTTGTTATCTCTTTGAGAAATCTTCTCATTACCCTCTTCTCCTGTGAAATCTTGAGGTCGTGCATCTTTTCCGAAATCTTCATGACGAGTTCTCTCAAGCCGGATTCATCGGTGTAGCCGGTATCGATGATGTCGATGATCTTATTTTTTATTTCGTAGTGAAGATAATCTCCCTCAACAAAATAGTATTTGGTTGGACCGGGTCCTCCAACGAAAATTCCCTTGAGGTCTTTCTCCGATAGAAAGATTTCGCTAATCTTCTTTCCACACTTTTCAAACCATTCGTGAGCAGCTATCTCTATCAATCTTTCAAACCTTCTCTGGCTCTGCCCGCCCCTTCCGTGCTTTCCCGGTACCCTGGATGTCAGGTAATCTATGGTCTCTATCCTTTTTCCTCTGAGAATACCGATGGTGCACTCTCTCCTATCTATCAGGAAGAGACCATAGACATCTCTCTCTGTGAGCATATCCTCCAGTGGTTGGGTGTAAAAGGAAGAATCACATCTGTAGAGAAACGATGGTACGGGAAAGGGGGGTTCTATTACGTAGGTGACCATCTCCGTCTGGTTCGCCCCCGCCGTTTTGTGACCGACAAAAAAGACGAGACCGTTCTCGGGAGGTTTCTTGAAATATTTCAATCTACTCATTATAGATTCGATGGCGGACAAAACATTTTTTCGGGTTGTTTTTGATTTAATATTGGTGGATTGCGAATACTCATTTCTCAGATAGTTCATAACCTCGGAGATTCGTCTGTTGGGCGGGATGTAAAGGGATATCAGCTCGGTATGCTGACCCTTGCAGGATTTGATTTCATCGAGTTTCTTTTTAAATTCATACCTCTCAATATCATCGAGTTCTCTCATTAAAAATCACTCCCTCCTACAAAGTGAAGACCTCTCCATTCTCGGGGGTTATGACATCAGCGAAATCCCTGAGGTCTTCAGCAAGAGGTCTCCTATCATCACTGTGGAAGAGTACTATCTTCTCCGGTGAGCAACCCTTTGCGAACTCGACCAGTTGAGAGTGTCCAGCATGGGCCGAGAAGTCGAAGTAATAAACCCGACACTCTACCTTCTGACTGACCCCATAGAAACTGATACTGCCCTTATCGAGGAGTTGTCTTCCATTTGTTCCCTCCACCTGATAGCCCGTCAGGAGAATGGCGCTCCTTGGGTCTCTCCTCAGCTTCTCTATATACCATAGCACCGGGCCGCCATCCAGCATACCGCTCGTCGTAAGTATCACCTCTCCTTTGAGAGCGTGTTTCCTCTGCTGAGGGTTTCTGACGAATTTCACTCTCGATAATGCTTTCCTCAGTTCCTTCTCGGATCTCAGGTACATGGGATGCTTCAAGAATATCTTGGAAATCTTTTCACCCATACCATCCATCCATACATCGAATCCCGATCTGCTCAGCACCATCGCTATTTCCTGGGACCTTGATACCGCAAATACGGGAACGATTGCCACTCCTCCCTTGCTGACTATATCCTCGATGGTATCTATAAATTCTCTCTCCAAACTCTTCCTTTCGGGATGGTCTCTTCCAGAATATGTTCCCTCGAGGAAAAGTATATCGCATTTCACGGGTTTTGTTCCATGCAGTAATCGGGTGTTGATGGTATTTATATCTCCGCTGAAAAGTATGCTCTTTGAACCGTTCCCTATCTCGAACATCAGAGAGCCAGGTATGTGTCCCGCAGGATATGCCTTCAATTCGAAATCTCCAATTGGTCTGGTCTCAAATGGATTGATTGGGATGACTCTATAGTATGTCTCCTTTATGTCGTTTTTATCATACGGGTATGCATATCCTTCCGCCCTCGCTACTTTTAGGGAATCTATATACAGAATCTTGCTGATCTCTCTGGTTAAGTCGGTCGTCCATATTGGGGCATCCTGTTCCCTCACGAGGTAGGGAAACATCCCGGAATGGTCAAGATGGGCGTGACTCAAAAGAGCTATATCCACGGGCGGAGCGGGCATTGGATATGATGGGGGATTGGATGGGGATATGCCATAATCGAGAAGTAACCTGGTATCGCCTATCTCTAAAACCAGACCGAGTTTTCCCACTTCGCTTCCTCCGCCGAGGAAGTACGCCTTGATGTCGTTCATTCTCACGGGTGTAATCGCGGGTGGTAGATTAATTTTTGCCCTCTCCCTTTTTAATGGACACTACCAATAAATTACCATACCTTTTCTCTATTATAACCTTTTCTCTTGGAGGTATCCTTCCCTCTCTGGATTTTGCCAGCCAGTACTCACCCTTATACTTTACGAATCCCGCTCTGTTCGGCGTAATTTCTTCAAGAGTTTCCGCCTCCTCACCTTCGATGAGACCAACCTGTGGCTTCTTCACCCCCACCCGAATAACCTTGTAGAGAACGAAGAAAAAGAAACCAGCGATGAGAATGGATGGAACTATACCGAAGACGAGAAGAAGAGTTTGATAGTCCATCGTTATGAGCCAGTTTCTCGTTGGATAAGATGGCACGAGAAAGATGGATGCCAGGATTATGCAGATTATTCCACCTATCCCTATCACGCCAAATCCCGGTGTTACGTACAGTTCGATGACCAACATGATTATACCAACTATAATGAGAATGATAGCGGGATAGTAGAGAGAGAAGTTCATGCCGAATAGGGCGAGAATTATCGCTATAACTCCAAAAACCTCCGCACCATATCCGGGAGTTTTTATTCCAATGAGAATGGAGAATATGCCGAATATGAAAAGGAGGGATGATATGACCGGGTCCGTCAGGAGGGCGAGAACATGGTACTTGAGGGAGGGTGTATGATAGACGATGGTCGCATTCTTTGTATTCAAAGTTCTACCGCTCGCTTTCATACCATCCACTTCATCGAGAAGCTCTTTAACGCTATCGGCAACGACCTCTATAACTCCAAGCCTCAGAGCGTCCGTGGCGTTGATGTTTTTGTTTTCCGTCACAAATTTCTCTGCAATGGTGGAGTTTCTACCATACATCTCTGCCAGGTTTCTGATCCTCTCTTTCAGGGCATTTATGTGCTTGGAATCGTTCACGAGTCTGTATCCAGAAGGAGTTATCTCCACGGGCTGACAAGAGCCTATAACGCTGTGATGACCCATTCCGGTAATTGGGCATGCCATCAGTATGTATGTACCCGCGGACCATGCCCTCTCTCCCTTCGGAACATATCCTATGAATGGGATGTCGCTTCCGATGATGAGTTTTATTATCTCCTCGGTTTCATCCAGCCCGCCGCCGGGCGTGTTGAGTCTGAGAACTATTGCTTCGGCGTGTACGGATTCGGCGTGCTCTATACCCTCCTTAACGAGCTGTACGGTAGCCTTGTTTATGGCGCCATCTATATCCAGAACGATCACTTTTTCATCGATCGCCTCGGTCGCGTTGGCAAATAAAAAGAAAAGTAGCAGAGATATCTGGATCAGGTAGATGATGTTTTTACTCATTTTTTCGTCTTTTTGATCATCGCCTGCGTGAGTCCAGCGATAGTTCCCATCTCTCCACCTGGAACAACTATCAGGTTCTTTTCTCTCGCTATCTCCGCCAAGGTTTGCAGTTCCCTCAATCTGAGCGCCGCGGGAACTTTTTCGTAGAACTTCGCAGCTTCGGCCATCCTCTTGGATGCCTGATACTCTCCCTCCGCCATGATAACTCTCGATCTCCTCTCCCTCTCAGCCTCCGCCTGTTTTGCAAGGGCTCTGAGCATCTGTTCGGGTATGACGACATCTCTTATCGTCACCCTTGTAACCTTTATTCCCCATGCATCGGTTCCGGCATCCAGTATGGACTGTATCTTTTTGTTGAGTTCTTCTCTGTTCTGAAGAAGGTAATCCAGGTCAACTTCTCCAAGAACATCTCTAAGGGTTGTCTGAGCGAGAAGGTCTGTCGCCAGATCGTATCTCTGCACCTGAACGACCGCCTTATCGGGATCGATGATTTTGTAGTACACGACCGCATCGACATCTATGGTCACATTGTCCTTTGTCACAACTCTCTGCTTCGGAACATCCCTGACCCTTTCCCTCAGATCGATCTTCAGAAATCTATCCACCACGGGTATTACAAAAACCAGACCCGGTCCTTTCACTCCCAGCAATCTACCCAATCTGAATACGACGATCCTCTGGTACTCTGGCAGTATCTTTATTGCGGACGCCAGCAGTAGAAGAAGAAACAGCACCACCACTATGATTATGGCCAGCCATGTCATTCAGATCACCACCCACTAAAAAGTGAAGGGTTTATTAAGATTTTTTCCTTATCTGAAAGCATGGTGAAACTGGATTTCGATAAATCTTTCTACCTAAACCCCAGGATGCAACCCCTCGGAGGTTCGACCTTGACCAACATCCTGCGCCTTCTCGCATGGAATGGATTTCGCGTGGACTGGAGGTTCATACCGAGGCTTCTTTACGTTATGACGTTATCGTCTTTCTTCTTTCCAGTAAGATTTTATGAGAATTTGAAGTTCAGCAAAAAGATTGGAAATACCAAGATACCGCAGATAATTTGCATAGTCGGTCACTTCAGGAGCGGGACGACCTTTTTGCACTATCTGCTCGGTCAGGATAGAAAGCTCTCGTTCGTTTCAACGAGGGAGACGATGACTCCCTCCATGATGATCGTCTTCGATAAACTACTGGATAAAGTGGTTCAGCAGCATCTTCCCTCAAAGAGACCGATGGATGACCTGGAGATGGAAACGAAGTTACCGTATGAAGATGAATATGCGATCGCAAATCTCTGTCCATACTCTTTCTATCACGGGTGGTATTTTCCGAAGAACATCTATCACTATTTCAGGAAATACGTGCTGTTTGATGGGGTTGGTGAGGAAATAAAGGAAAAATGGAAGAAGACATACAGATACGTGATGAAAAAGGTGGCATACAAGTATGGAGGAAAACCCATTCTCCTGAAAAGCCCGGTTAACACCGGAAGAATAAAACTCCTCATGGAAACCTTTCCCGAAATAAAGTTTATCCATATTTACAGAAATCCGTATCACGTGTACCTCTCAACGTGGAGGCTCTACAGAAGCATAATACCGATCTTTTCCTTACAGAGGGTTGATGTGGAATTTTTAGACGGGTTTATCATAGATTTTTACCGCGAGCTCTACAAAAAATACCTCGATGAGAAGAGATATATAGACGAGAAAAATCTCATTGAATTCAAGTACGAGGATTTTGTTAAAGAGCCCCTGAAAATTCTCCATGAGATTTACGATAAATTCGGTTTCGACTGGTTTGATGAAGCAAAAATACATTTCGAAAAATACCTGGAGAAACACAAGAACTACAAAACCCATCGGTATAGAATAGATGATGAGCTGAGGGAGAAGATAGGTAAAGAATGGGAGTTCGCCTTCAAAGAGTTCGGCTATGGGATTTAGAGTATCTTTATCCCATCCGGAAGTTTATCCAGATATTTCCTGAACCCATCGGGCCAGTTTTCCGGGTCGAGTCCTTTCTGGGCAAGAAAGACGACCATCCATCTCTCCAGCCCTATACCCGTGCAACCACTCCAGAGTTCTCCTTTCTGGGCTTTGATATTGAAGGCTCTGACGTACTTGTCGCCGAGTATACTGAGATTCTGGAATTCGAGCCATTTTGAATGCTCTCTATCCCCCCTGTATGGTAGCCACGCCTCAAAATCTATGGTTCCCACAACACCCTCTCCGTAGTGCTCACCAGCTTCCGTTATCTTTCCAGCCTGCTGCAGATACCACGGCGTCACCCACGCCATCCGCCACTCTATCTCGAATATATCGTTGAAAACGCGCTTGTATCTCTCTATGAGTTTTTTTCTCAGTTCTATCAGTTGCTCGGGTTTTCCTATGTAAACTGGCTCTATACGGTGAAACTCGTCAACCCTCTCTATTCCATGTCTTCCTCCCGATTCATATCTTCCGGAGATCGCGGTTCTGTCGAATATCAAAAGAGGTAGAGATTCATCGGCTATGGTTCTCCCCCTGAGGGACCAGTATATCACGGGGCACTGCGCGTAGCATATGCCCGCCTTTGGAATGGAAATCATCTTCCTCAATTCCTCTTTGGGAACCTCTTTTGTTATCTTCACAAGGTCTATGAATCTTTCCCATTCTCTAATATCTCTTGTTTTCGGTTCACATACGTAGTATATCTCGCCGGGCATGCCCTCGAGATGACCCGTTCTGAGCCATATCTCAAAGGGGACGATGTGCGATTCTATGACCTCCTGAAAGCCCAGGGGTTTCAGGATTTCCTCGATCGCTATTCTCTCCATGGCTCTGAGAATCGCGGCCGCCTGGGGGCGATAGAACCACTTTCCCTTTGTTGGACCCTGGACGAGCCATCCCCTTTTCAGCATCTCCTCGGTCGGGTCTTTGTTCCACACCGGCTCCTTTTCCTCGGATTTCCATATGAGTTTCCAGAACTCCTTTTTTCCCTCGTAGTATTGATTCTCAACCTTTTCCATGACTCTCTTTATCATCCTGTCAACGTAGTTCTTTCTCAGGAACTCCTCCGATGTATCCTTGAGAATCATCCTCACGTTCTTTCCCTCTATCTCGAGATCTGCAAATGGTATTGTAATGGGTTGCAGGGGCTCCTTCTCCAGAGAAAATGTGACCTCGTAGAGATTTACCTCTATCTTCCTCACACCGATTTTGTAATTCTTACCCAAATTTTTTGAGAGAACATTTCTGAAATTGAGCAGAACATCGTGGGCTCTTCTCTTTCTACCCGATACGATTTCTATGTTCAGGTTGTTCCCGAAGATATCCCACCTCTCTATCTTTGCATCAACTCGCTTCTCCGACAATCGCGTGTTAAAATCTTCGATCTCTTTGGATATAACCTCCTCACTTGCGGGTTTGCTGAGCTTGACGGTTGCGGAAAGACGAAACCTCATACCCCCACATAAAGCATAGGGAGTATATTAATCATTATCCATGACCTTCTCGGCAACCGATACGCATGCGAGATAATCATTAAGGGTGTGCAGTAATGAAGCGGGCGATTCCGATGTCATGCCGGCGATGACCCTGTTTTTATCCAGGCGCGTATCGACGAATCTCCCATCATCGATCCTCACGGAATCGTATACAATTCTGGCGGTCTTTTCATCATCATATTCAAGTATGAGCCTGCACCTGATTCGCATTTTCACCCCACAAAATGTCATCTATGAAATCCACGAGTTCATCCACAGATACATTTTCAAAGGTTCCGCCCGCCGCTATTTTGTGTCCGCCTCCCGCGCCGGCGAATTTTTTTGCGGTCTCTCTCATCACATTTCCAAGGTCCAGACCCTTCTCCACGAGTTTTCTGGTTGCTCTGCAGGAGACGTGGATTTTTCCATTTTTCGGGGTGAACGAAAAGACGGCTTTTCCCTTGCAGTTGAAGTAGTTGGAAACCACGCTACTCATATAGCTTCCATCGGATGCTTTATTTGATATGAAATAGACCAGATTCTTTCTCTCTTCCAGCCCCTCCTCCTCGAGTTTCACGAGTTCTTCGAGTATCTTTTCCCTGAATTTCCTGCTGTTCTCTTTAACCGCTTCGAAGTATTTCTGTGGATTCATACAAAACGCCAGAGAGAGACCGGGTTCTCCGCCTTTGCTACAACCGTCTATAATGTCAGATAATACATCGAGATTTGATGGAAGATAGTCAGAGATGATCCTCTCCTTGACAACCTCATCCATGATTTCGGGCTCGATATTGTTTTTGAGCAGGGTCAGCACCAGAAAGGAATGAACATCCTTTTTTTCCTCCTTGTTAAGGTCTCCATACCTCGTATCCCCCGGAATGGATAATCCTTTCAGGAGTTTCTCCACTTCCTCTCTTCTACCTGATAAACCTGGATAAAATGGGTCCACGGAATAGACTATCTCATCAACTATGCCATCATTTCCCGCCTTGATGGAGGGTTTGCTCACCGTTATAATTTCCTTCTTTCTCGCCTCTTCGAATATCTCTCTGTTTTTTCCCTTCCACCCTCCAATGTTCTGTTTATCCCCTATCGCACCCATCAGAGAAAATACGGATAGATCTACATTGTTTTCGTCCAGAGTTTTCGCAAATAGATATGAAAGACCAGCTCCCGATATCTCGAAGTTTCCATCTATACCGAATAAATTGGAGTTGATCTGGAGTATCGAATCCACGACGGGATTTTCATTCTCCGGCTGATGATGATCAAGAATTATGGAATCTGCCCCCATTTCCCTTATCTGCTCTATCTGACCGCTACCGAGATCGGAGAAAATGATGATGTCGTTATCTTCCTTTTTCAGTTTCTCAAACTCCTCCTCAAAGGGGTGATTCAGCAGGGAGACATGGAAGTCAAAACCTTTCCTCTCAACCGATTTCATGAGTATGGCGGCGGAGCATATTCCATCCGTATCGTAATGGGAAACTATTCTAACCCTCGTATCTCTGGGAAAAGAATCGAGCTTTTCCGCCGCCCGATGCAGGTAATTTTCTATATTCATCCTCACTTTACCAGAAGTTTTGCGGACTCTAAATTGTATTTCCAGTCCCGTGGAAGTCTCCCTATTCTCTTGTAGTATTTCACGAGTCTTCTGATCTTTGACTCCGTCAGTTGGAGATTTCTCTTATTATGATAATCATGCTTATGCTCATCGAGATGCTTCTTTATGGAGAGGGCGGTCTTTATCAAGCTCATTAAATCCTCGGGTATCTCGGGAGCCAGATCGTTTCTCTCCAGGATTTCAAGAATGCTCATACCGGTTGCCGCCTTAACGCTGGGTACGGCAAACTGGTCTCTCAGTATCATCCCTATCTGACTCGGCGGGTATCCTTCCTTTGCCAGCTCTATAACTTTTGCCTCCACCTCTCTCGCATTCAGCGCGCTCCAGTTTGGATGGTTATCTCTGGGTACCTTTTTCGAACCCGACCTTCCCCTTCTTCTCGCATGCATCCTCGCCATTTTATCTACCTGGGAATCCTGCAATACAAATGTATCTATATAAATTTTGGTCTGGATGAGGGGATTCTTATCCGGTTGTAGTGGAAAGTTCTGTGCCCGCATGAGAAATACTTTTGGGATATCCCATGCTGGTATGGAGACGATGGAAGATGATCGTTTAAAGAGGCTTAAATACAAGAACGACTCTCGATATTTAAAGAGCAACCGGATACATCCTTACAGGGAAAAGATGTTATTTGAAGAGGTTCGGGATGTGATATATCCAAAATCTGGCTACAAGGGGAAGTACGAGATATCAAGCAGATACTATCATCTGATAATGGGTGTTTTTGAAATCAGACCCAACACCGAGGCGCTCGAAATCGCTGACATAAGAGAGGATGAGAAAGTTTTGGATTTGGCTTTTGGAACCGGATGGCTTCTCAATAAAATCGTGGAAAGGACAAATACGGTCGTGTATGGCATTGATTTCTCAGGGGGTATGTGTAAGGTCAGTATGGAGAATCTCGAGAGAAACGGTAATCTGGACAGGACTCAGCTCATACTCGGGGATGTACTCTCTATGCCAATAAAGGATAACTCTTTTGATGTTGTCATAGGCAGCTTTATCCTAGATCTTCTACCGAAGAATCAGATCAAGGTGGCACTTGAAGAAACAAAGAGAGTGCTTAAACCCGGAGGAAGAGCAATTTTTGCTTCGATGACAAAGAAGGGTAGGGGTTTACTCAGGTCATGGAGATTAATATACGAAATGATGTATCCTCTATGGCCAACAGTTCTTGGATACAGACCGTCCAGCAGACCGATAAGGCTATCTGAGGAGGTCACAAATGCTGGTTTCAGGATAACGAAGTCGAAGATCACGAGGACAAATTTCTTCCCGTTCCCTGTGGAAATAGTAGTTTGTGAAAAAGAAGTGGACCCATAAGATTTTTGTACATACCGACGTTTCTCTCAAGAAAATTAAGAATCCCATCCCATCGATGTAAAATTTTATAAATCGAATATGCTTATGAAATTGATGGATGGGATGCATAGAGAAGATAGGTCTGTTAGCAAAAGTTGGTGGTATTTTCAAGAGAGAAGAACCGATAGATGAGTTCATAGACAGAGTTATAAAAGAAAGTGAAGGCAATGTGATAGATCTCCCGTCTATGGGAGCACGCGCCGGCATCGCCGAAACACAGGTTTCAGAACTCGAAGAAGGACTGTGTGATGAATTGAGTTCAGAGGATGAGGAAACCACGGAAGGTCTGATTTCGGGAGCCATCTTTGAACCGGCTTACATGAAAAAGTTCAGAAAAGAGAAAAAAGGGTGGATTCGGACGGGGATTCGGGGTTTTGATGAACTGATAGATAATGGCATACCCGAAGGTTCAAACATAATAATAGCTGGTGGCCCAGGTAGTGGAAAAACCCTGTTCTGCTTACACACCATCTACAACTTGGCAGTGAGAGGGAAAGATTGCGTCTATCTATCCATGGAGGAGAGACCAGAGAGATTGAAAGACCACATGCTTTCATTTGGTTTTAAGATCAAAGAGATAGGTAGAACGGAGCATGAAATCCATCTGAAGGCAAAGGATAATGGCAAGATTTCTCTCAAGAGACTGCAGCCCATACAGCTGGCAAGGTCAGTGGAAGCTTTGCTCGAAGAGGCGAGCGGCACATTGCCAATAAAGATCGATATGGTTCTGGATTTCATACCGAAGGGTTTCGACCCTTACATGCTCGTTCTCGATTCCATATCCGCCGTTGAAACCGCTTTCTCGGGAACGAGGAGACAGTACAGGATTTACATAGAGCAGTTGTTTAGATATTTTGAAAGGCTGAATCTCACGACCTTTATCATATCGGAGTCTCTCGATGCTCCAAGGAGATTCTCCGTAACTGGAGTGGAAGAGTTTCTGGCCGATGGGATAATCGTTTTCTACAACTTTCCCGGTCATGGCGAGAGGGTGAGAGGGATCGAGGTGTACAAGCTGAGGGGAACCTCACACGTGAGAAAGATCGTGCCGATGGAGATAACAAACAAAGGCATTGTTGTATATCCCGATGCCCCTCCCCTCAAGATGGTGTATTAGACCTTTTTCTTAATTTCTTCCATTTGAATTTGTTTCTTTCCATTTTTGCCAAAAGTTCACCATACTTATCCATAAGCTCACCATAGGCTTTGGCGTATTCCTGCATGAGTAGATCGTAGGTCGTTCTCGATATTGTTCCCTTCTTGTAATACTTGATGATGGCTTCCCTCTGCAATCTCCTTATTTCATCGAGTTCTCTTTTCACATCCTCCAGATGCTTCGCGAATATCGTCTTTTTTGTGCGATAAAAGATTGTACCAACCGCTCCCATTGCTATGAGCATTACCAAAACCATCTTGATATCCAGAGCAGTGGGCGGTCTGTAATTGAGATAAAAAGTGTGATCGAGATATCCGGTATTATTATATCTATCAACTGCGGTAATGGAGAGGAGTATGTATTTGGTGTCCTTATCGGGAAGATACAGGGCCGTGTATCTCCCATCACCCGAATGAGTGAAGTTTATCTCTCCCTCGGGCAAAGATGCCCTCACCACCGCATTCGTTACGGGTTCACCGCTGGGGTATGTGACCCTCACTTCAAACCCCACCTTTTCGGCGAACCCGATGCTGTTCGATTTGGGCTCAAGGATTTCTATTTCAAGAGGTGCACGCTTGATGGAGATATAAGATGAAGAACCGCCCGCAAAACCCTTTTCCGTATCTATGCTCTCCACCGATAAATACCAGGTACCTTCCTCCGCATCCCAAGGTATCCTTATCTCTCCTCTGTAATACCCATCACCGATCTCGGTGAGATTTATCTTCTCCATCGATGGAAGAGTGCATGTTGTTAAAAGACCCTCGATACCCGTGTCTCCACCTGTAACAAGCACAGAGATATTGAAGGTGGCTCCTCTCTGGTATACCGCTCCTTTGGGCGGTGACAGAAAAATGACTTTATAGCGAACGATGTTTTCTGGGAGAGAAACGTTCACAAACACATCTTCATGCACGATGTTTCCGCCGGAATCCACCGTGCTGATCTTCAGCTCCCAGATTCCTTCGGGATCGCCAAATGATATGCTGTAGTTGTAAACAAAACTTCCATTATCAACATGAAGTGTGGTGAATCTCCTCCACTCTCCGCAGCTGATCGTGAGTTTTGCCGATTTTACAGTATTTCCATAAATAGATGTTATTTTACCCGATATGCTCATCTCTTCACCCTTCGTGTAATTTCCCTTGTCCGTGAAAATGCTTATCCTGATATCGGTAACGATGATATTGATATCATAGTATGATGTCGTGTTTTTTCCTTCCACCTTCACACGATAGAGATAATGCCCGATTTCATCAAATGGAGCAAAAGTCAGTTTTGCGGTGAATGGGGGCGTGGCATGTGAAGGTTCCGTAATGCACTCCACTTCCGCAGGTCCATCTATCCACTCTCCTTCAAGAGAGACATTTCCCGTTTCACCGGTTATATTTATCGTCAGGTTTGTTACCACACATTCCCCAGGTACAGTAAAAAACGTTTTTTCTTCAACAGAAAAGGTCGAGGAGGGAATAGTTTCGCTCCTCGATCCGATAAACATATTTATCGACACCAGCGCACATATGAAGACAACGCCTACCGTGAAAAACTTCTTCAAGATTTCACCCTCCTCAATTTTCTGATTTCCTTTTCCAGGATGCCACATTTCTTTGAAAGTTCGGCTATTCTGTTCTCACACTCTTGGACAATTTTATCGTATGCCTCTCTGGTTATCTCGCCCTTCAGGAAATACCTCTCCGCAGCTATTCTTTTCTGCCTCTCCAGATTCTGTATATCCTTTCTGTATTTTTCCAATCTGATAAAGAGAAGCCTCCTGTGTGTAAGTGTGCCCACGGCGATGGCTGTAAGGGATGATAGAGCAAGGGTCGCCCACCAGTATCTGATGGCGTATGTTGATATGCTTGGGGATGTGACATTGATTTTGCCAAGATCGAGAGTAACAACGTTACCATAAGAGTCGGATATTGTCACGTTGATGATATAGTCTGTTCCGCCTTCTTCTGGTTTAAAACTCGCCACATATATTCCCGAACCGATGGGGGTGAATACGATTTCTCCACCATCCTGTGCGGTTGCCTTTATCACTCCATTCTCTATGGGTGTACCATCGGGATAAATGGCTTTTATCTCGATTTCGATTTCTTCGCCAGCCTCAACTTTTCTGGGAAGTTGATTTACTATCTGGTAAATGGGCTTGGCGGGCAACACTCTAAATGTTATCCATGCAAATCCACTTTTGAGAACACCATCTGTATCTTTTATACCCTCTATGTAGACGGTCCAGTTTTCGAGTTCGCAATCGTATCCCAGTTTGTAACTCGAGGTGTAAACTCCAGGCTCACCTTCGGAGAAGACTATAACGTCACCATTTGGAAGATATCCCCTCACGGTGGCGCCGCTGACTTTTCTCTCATCATCTGTAACGATTGCCGTGAAGGTTACCGTTTCACCTCTTCTGAAAATCTGTCCATAGGATGGATTTACAACGCTGATAGAAAGGAATTCGCATGTTTCCGGAGCTCTCACGGAGATGGTGAGATTTTGAGGATGGGGTGTTGTATCTCCTTTGCTATCCCTTGCGGTCGCCGATATCCGCCAATCTCCCTCCGGTCTGTCAAATGTTATGTAATAACTTGTACTGAAAATCCCATCCGAGATGGGGGTGGATATCTCGTGTTCCCGCTTCCCATCGAATATAATTATCTTCACACTGCCCTCATCGACATCATCACCAAATGGATCCTTTACACTTCCATATATCTTTATTCTATCGCCCTTTTCATAGGTCTCCTTATCTGTCGCTACTTCAAGAGAGAGGTCTGTCAGCACATTGATGTAGATGTTAAGAATCCTTTCAAGACCCGACCCCTCACCGATGATTCTGTAAACAAATGTTCCCTTCTCGGCATCATCTGATGTTGTAATCAAAACCGCCGTTTGATAGGGTGGTATACCACTTGATGTTAGGATATTCACGGATACCCCTTTAGGTGTCTCCCCTTCCCACTCTCCAGATAGAGAAACCGTGTCAAGTGCGCCCTGGTCGAAATCGACAGAGAGGGTGATTCTCTCGCTGTCGCTCCTCATCAGGGTGACTTCTTGGGGATAGCAGTAAAGAGAGAAAAGCATCGCGTACACCGTGATTTTGATGTCGATCTCCCTTTTGATACCCGATTCGCTGGTTGCCGTGATTTTGCACGTGAAACTACCCGTGGAGGCTGTACTTTCAGTTGTTATGGTGAGCGTGGATGAATTTGTCAATCCACCGATTGTTTTCGGATTCAACGTAACATTGATGTGAGATGGTGTAACAGTTCCAATCCACGAGCAACTCAAACTTATATTTTCAGGCTGACCGAAATCAACAGATGTGGATATATTTATGGATATTGATGAACCTCTCTGGATCTGTACCTCGGTGGATGATGCGGATAGTGTGAACGAGAACACGGTGATGTTTCTGACTTCAGAGAATCTTCCCGCATTTCCAGCTCTATCCCATGCCCTTACTCTCCAATATAATCTTCCTTCAACTTGTTCCGTTATGCTCGTACCAGTGGATATATCGACAAGAGGAGAAGTAAAGTTAGGGTCATCATCTATCTGTATCTCATAATGATCTATCCCTGACACATAACTGGAGTTTGTTGTATTGTCTTGGGTAGAATTCCATACAAAGGTAACCTCTCTATCATCGGTAACATAACCATCGGGAGGAGATTTTAATTCTGGAGGAAGGGGCGGAGTTTTGTCCACTATAAAGCTCCATGCATCTGATTCGTTTTCACCATTTATGTTACTTGCTATTACCTTCCAATACCATCTACCTTCAGAGAGCGCCTCAGAAGAATTCAGACGATAGCTACTGTTTGTTGCCCCAAGCGATTTATTAACTTTTGGATGAGAGAAAGTGGTAACATTATCTATTAGCAAGATATGATGGTCAGTATACATTGCGGGTTGCCAT
>CAYSPA010000007.1:0-2718 GCA_964432835.1 uncultured Thermoplasmatales archaeon
GACCCCTTCCGGAGGATTTGTAGTATCTATAGAAACTGCAAGCGATGTTACACCCGCTGTACAGGTTATCACAAGGAAAACCGCCACCGCTACAGAACAATGGTATTTCCAGATGAGATTCACCACTTCCATCAATCTCTTCGCCACCATAGTGATACTATGTGAAAAGTTGATTTTCACCGTTTTTAAATATTGTTATACATTTATTATAATTTTTGTAAAACAAAAATCGGTTCACACTTTATGATGATTCTCTCTCGGCTATCAGGGCTCTATCCTCTACCCTGAACAGATGGATTTTTCTCCCTCCAGCGAGGTCCTTCTCTATCTCGTTTCTGAGAGACCAGTATTTCCCGGGGTCTATATCCATCCTGAGTGTGACCTTCCCGACATCGAGTTTCCTTAGGGTTGATTTTAAGCTCTGCACATCGAATTTACATGTTGCAAGAATATTGTACCTCCTCAGAAATGCAGACTCATATACCTCATCGGATGTGAGAAGGGTTCTTCTTCTACTCACCATGAGAGCGTGCCCATCGAATTCGAGTTTTCCCATGAGATTTTCCAGAAGTTCGGCTTTATGGAGAGTGGGGTCCACCTCGTACAGATACAGCAGGGGTCTGCCTTCCTTCTTTATTTCAACCCTTTTATCTCTGTCTGTGACTTTCTCTTCACTTGGTATCGATATAGCAGATGTGTCACAGGATTTCAGTTCTCCCATGTAAAGAGCTAATCTGTTTAATCTGAAGTCGAGAGAGGTGTATTCCTTCTCCCCATCCAAAATTATATTCTCCTTTGATATCTGGGGAGGGAGTTCAAAGGCTATTCTGCTGGTTATTCTGCTGTATACTTCATATATCTTTACTGGTGAAGGATTCAGCGTATCAAGATATCTGACCGGCTCCTCCGGTTTTCGCGATGGATCGGAGAAGACAACGTCTGCCTTTACACTCTCCGCTATCTCTTTACTGGTGGCATCACCATTTATGAATTCTATGTTATCCAGTCCAAAGACCTCCGCATTGAACTGAGCGAGTTTTAATCTGACGGGATCCTTTTCAACCGCAATAACTCTTTCACTTTCCATGGCGAAGTAGATAGCTTGGATACCAACTCCACAGCTCACGTCAGCTATTGTTTCATATCTCAATCTTTTTGCTCTGTACATCGCTACCTCCGGCGGCGTCGAATAGCGGAGACCATCTTCATCAAAAAACAGTTTTTCAGCCAGTTTACCAAATTTTCTCTTTCCCCTTATTCTGCACTTTGCGATTTCGAATAGTTTTTCTTTGCCGAATATATCGGTGTCATCTATCATCTCAGAGATGATCATGCCCCTGCTGTAGCCTTTCCTTATAAGTCTGACAATCCCGTTTATGATTCTGTCCATTTCCCTGCGTTTCACGATCTCGGAAGGAGTAAAACCGTATTTATAGTTATTTGGTTAAAAAAGCCGGCGGAGGGATTCGAACCCTCGACCTGGTGATTACGAGTCACCCGCTCTACCAGCTGAGCTACGCCGGCATCACTGAGATGGTAATTTCTTAACCGTTTTTAAACTGTACTGAAAAATGTTACAGGGTTGCGGTACCGTCGATCTCTCGAGTTCATCGCTGATACTTCGGAGGTCTTGGACATGTGTGAGATGTTACGATCGTTACACAAACCCTTACCACCTGTCTGCTTCAATCAAGGGGAGAGAAGTGACAAAGTTTTTTATCCATTTTGTTATCCCGGTAATCCGTTCCACTCTATCCAGTATCCCCTCAGATGTCAGCAGAGATCGCACCGTAAATTTAATCAATTGTGAAAATCAATAGATTAATTGCGCCTTGTATCGAAGGCCTCTGTGACTCGATGATCAGAGGTGCAAGCGCAAGGCGACAGGGATGCCAGCAGGGGTCCCTCCCAGATGAAGGGGACTGGGTGTCCCCAAATGATGAGGAGGATACCCTGGCATCCGACAAATTTTCTTCTCTTTTTACCTCTCCACCATATAAATTTAAGTATCATATATCACATTACCACCTCCAGGTGGTTCAACATGGCAAAAGCAAAGGCAAGAGTGGCCGCGAGGAAGGTCAAGGATAAATGGAAGGCAAAGGTATGGTACAGGGTGTTAGCGCCGTCTCTATTCAACAACGTCGTGATAGCAGAAACCCCCGCAGCGAGTCAGGAACTGCTCATAAACAGAGTTGCCGAGGTCTCCCTTCAGGATCTTACGGGTGATTTCAGGAAATCGCACATAAAGCTCTACTTCAAGATAGATAACGTCGATGGAACCGATGCTCACACATACTTTATAGGGCATTCGATGACGAACGATTACGTCAGAAGACTGGTGAGGAGGAGGAGGTCAAAGATAGATGGGGTATTCGATGTTACAACCAGGGATGGCGCGGTAATAAGGATAAAGCCCCTTGCAACAACTGATAAGAGAATACAGACCTCTCTAAAGCATAGATTGAGAGAGATAATGAAAGAGGTTATCGAGTCGTATGCCAGAGAAAGGACCCTGGATGAACTCATAAAAGGCATAATGGAAGATGAGCTTCCCAGGGAGATATCCAAAGCGTGTAAGAAACTTTATCATCTCAGGAGGGTCGAGATATACAAAACCGAGCTTTTGAAGAGACCCGTTCCCGAGGAGGCTTCAGAGGAGGTTAAGAAAGAGGAAAAAGAGACTCCAAAAGAAGAAAAACCCGAGGGTGAGGAAAA
>CAYSPA010000007.1:2818-8423 GCA_964432835.1 uncultured Thermoplasmatales archaeon
GAGGAAAAGGAAGAAGCCCCGTAGAGGAAAAATCGGAGGAAGTTAAAAAGGAATAAATCTTTATACCCTTCTCATTTTTCACTTCGTGGAGATTTTGATGAGGAGGATAGTTGTTATAGGTGGTGGAGCAGCGGGAGGGACGGCGGCGCAGTTTGCCAAGAAGACAGATAGAAAAGCAAGTGTCACCATCTTCGAGAGAGGAAAATATCCACAGTACTCGAAGTGCGCACTTCCCTACTTTATCTCCGGTAAGGTCAAGGATGTCATAGAGTTTTCTAAAGAGTGGTTCGAAAAAGCGGGGATAGAGCTACATCTCGAAACAACTGTAACGGAGGTTGATACAGAGAAAAAAATTGTCATCGCAGAGAAAGATGGGGAGCGGATAGAGAGAAGCTATGATGCTCTCGTTCTCGCTACCGGCGCAAATTCGTCTGTACCTCCGATAGAAGGGGTGCGCAATGGAGATGATTTGAAAAAGGGCGTCTTCTCGTTGAGAACCTTGGATGATGCCAGGGGTATCAAGGAGTATCTTGATAAGGTTAATGATGTCTCGATAATAGGTGCCGGTCTGATAGGTCTCGAACTCGCTGAGGCTTTCTACGAAAAAGGGAAAAGGGTCAGGGTGGTGGAAATCTTCCCTCAGATACTCCCCTCAATGGTAGATGAGGATATATCGAGGATTGTACTCGATGCCATAAAGGATAAAGTGGAGATACTTACGGGCTGCAGAGTTAAAAAGATAACGGGAGAAAAAGAGGCGGATGGCATCGTTATAGAGAGAGGCGGGGAAGAGAGAAGAATAGAGACGGATATGGTTATTCTGGCCACCGGAATTAAACCAAACGTGGATATAGCCAGAAAGATCGGTTGCGAAATAGGAGAAAAGGGAGGAATAGTGATAGATAACAGATGCATGACGAGTGTGAAGGATATCTATG
Organism: uncultured Thermoplasmatales archaeon; assembly: GCA_964432835.1. Lineage (GTDB taxonomy): Archaea > Thermoplasmatota > E2 > DHVEG-1 > B18-G2 > B18-G2. The sequence goes on from CAYSPA010000007.1 coordinate 3,757, forward strand.
CCGCGGGCGACTGCACAGAGTATATAGATCTGCTCACGGGGAAACGCTTCCCCGTTGGCCTGGGCAGTATAGGGGTCAGACAGGGAATGATAGCTGGCATAAATGCCGCTGGAGGCGACGCCGGACTTCCTCGAGGATTTATTCAAACGAGAACAACCAGAATCTTTGGTGTGGAGATAGCGGCGGTAGGACCTCTGCTCAGAGACCTTGGTGAAGGCATTGTTCACGGCAAGTATACGGGTAGGAATCTGCCCCACTATTTCCCTGGAGGGGAGGATGTGACCGTTAAAATCGCCGTTGATGGCGATGGGAAGATAGTTTCCTCCCAGGCAGTTGGAGAAGGAAGTGCAATGAGAATCAATACCCTCGCCTGTGCAATCGTTAACGGAATGAAAATCGATGATTTCGTACAGCTTGAAACATCCTATGCACCCCCCATAGCACCCACTCTCGATCCAATGATACTTGCGGCAAATGTTGTAAGGTATAGGTATGAAAGAAGAAAGTGAAATCAGGGTTGTACATTTCGCTGATACCCATCTGGGATATTCTGCCTACAGGAAGATAGATAGCGATGGTATTAATTTGAGGGAGAAGGATATTTACAAAGCGTTTGTTGAAACCGTGAATCGTATAGTTGATATCATGCCAGATATCGTGATTCATGCTGGAGACCTCTTTGATAACGTGAGACCGACAAATCGAGCAATTAGCGTTGCTCTGGAGCAGATTCTCAGATTATCAAAGATGGGGATTCCGACAATAATAATAGCGGGAAATCACGAGACGCCCAAACTCAAGGGCACGGGGCACATCTTCAAACTGTTTGAACATCTGGAAAATGTGTATCCCATATACAACAAGGCTGAGAGAATAGATTTGGAAGTTAAGGGTAAGAGTATCGCCATTCACACTGTACCTCATTGCAGGGATAAGGATGAGTTTATGGATTCGCTGGAATCCGCTTTACCCGACCCTTCGGCGGATTTCAATATCCTGGTGACCCACGGAGCGGTACAGAGTATAGAGGTATTCAAGATGGGAGAAATAAACGAGTATATCATTCCCCTCTCCACCATAACGAAGGGTTTTGACTATGTGGCTCTGGGTCACTACCACGGATTTACCCGAATAAGAAATAACATCGTTTACTCTGGCTCCACGGAGAAGATGAGTTTCAATGAGATAAATGAAGAAAAGGGTTTCGTGATAGTGAAGCTTTCCAAATCCGTAACAACGGAGTTTGTTCAGATACCCACGAGAAAAATGCTGGAGATCGGTCCCATTGACTGTAAGGATTTGAAACCCAGGGAGATTTTGAACATCATAAAGGATTCGATTGCGGGCAGGGATTTTACCGGCTGTATAGTGAGATTGCTACTTATCAACATCGACCCATCTGTTTACAAATCTCTCGACACATCCTCTATATCTTCCATGTTCTCAAAGGCGATGCACTTTGAAGTCAGACACTCCGCGGGTAAAACAGTTGATCAGGTAATTCCATCAGAAGTTGTAATATCCGATATTCTGACGGAATTTGAAAAATTCATGGATAAGAAGAATTTAAAAGACAAAAAGGAACTTCTCGCCCTTGGAAAGAAATATCTGCAGGAGGTCGAGGGAGAGGATACATGATCCTCAAATCGATAAAGATGCAGAATTTCAGGAAGTTCAAGAACGTTGAAATAAAATTCCCGGAGGGAGTTGTCGGGATATTCGGATTGAATGGTGTCGGAAAATCGACCATATTCGAGGCTTTTGCGTGGGCTCTTTATGGGCACGTCGCAGCAAGGACATCATCTGATAGAATCAAGAGAGATAAGGCTCTCCCAACAGAGAGGTGCAGGGTCGAGGTTGATTTTGTATTCAATAAAAACGACATAAAGATTATCAGAGAGATGGTCGGAAAAAATCTATCTCCTTCTGCATCTGCCTTTATAAACAACCGCCCCGTGGCCAGCGGGGCGGAGGCGACGACGAGATTTGTGCAGAATCTGTTTGGTATGGATGCAAAGACCTTCTTTACATCCGTTTTTGCGAAGCAAAAGGAGCTCAACGCGCTATCTACAATGAGTGCAAGCGAAAGAAAACAGCTCATAATGAGAATGCTCGGGATAGATGCCATCGACAAGGCGATCAAGAACATAAGAACCGACATAAGGAGGATTCAAGATATTCTGCAGCACATGAGAATCTCTATAAGGGACGAAAGAACGGGTGAGGACAAGGAGGAGGTTTTTCTCAGGGAGATAGAGAAAAACACGGAAGAGATGGAGAGGGTGGAAAGAAGGATATCTGAGAAGAAGGTACAACTTGATGCTCTTTCAAAAGAATTGGAGATGCTCGAAAAAGAAAAAGATGGTGTTGAAAAGGAGTATGAAACCCTGCAACGCAGACTGGATGAAGAAAGAAAGAGAAAAGAGCTATTTGACAGGAGGATGAATCTGGAGAGGGAGATCGCCAAGCTGAGGGCGTCTCTGAAGGAAAGGAGGGAGAATCTCTTTGAGAGGGAAATGGAAAAAAAGAAAATGGGAGAGGTGGAGAAAGAATTTGGAGAGGTGGAGAAAAAACTCGAGAAGTTAAGGATGGAGATATCGGGTGTTCTCGCGAGGATAGAAAAGGAAAGAACGAATATGAATGCTATAGAGACCGAAAAAAGAAAAATAGAGGATCGTAAGAAGAAAATAGAATCTCTCGGTCCATCTGCGACGTGTCCAACCTGTGAAAGGGTTCTGGGGGAGCACTACTCGAGACTGATAGAAAAGTTTGACAGAGAGATAAAGGAGAAGATGGATTTATTATCGGAGATTGAGGCGAGATTGAAGAGGCTGGAAGAGGATCTGAGCAGGGAGAGAAAACTGGAGGAAGCTTTATCCAGAAGGAGAGAATATATCCTGAAAAGGAGGATGACCCTGAGGAGGATAGAGGGAATAATCCATTCCATGATCAGGGAGATAGAGAAGGAAGAAAAAGAAATTGAGATCAAGGAAAAGGAGATCGCTCTGCTCGGCGAGATAAGATTTGATGAAAACACTTATAGAAATTTGGAAAGAGAAGTTAAGGAATGCTACGAGAAATACAAACTCGCCGTCGAAAGAGTGAGAAAGAAACAGATAGAGGTTGATGGGATAAAGGAAGAAATAAAAGAGATATTCGGTGAACTCAATCTGTTGAAACAAAAGATAAAGGAATTGAAGTCGAGGGTTGAAGAGGTTAGAGAGATTAAAAGGAGAATATCGGAAGAGGAGGACAGACTTTCAATGTTGAATTCCCTTGAAAAGCTGATGGGGGAATTCAGGATAGACCTGATATCGAGAATCAGACCGACCCTATCTGCATATGCATCCAGTTTGCTGGAAAGCCTCACAGATGGAAAGTACAGTGAGCTCGAACTCAATGAAAACTACGACATAATGATATACGATGGCGGTATACCTTACGAGATAAACAGATTTTCGGGAGGAGAAGAAGATCTCGCAAATCTCTGCATAAGGCTTGCAATATCCCAGATGCTTGCAGACAGGGCGGGTGGAGAGTTCAACTTTATCATTCTCGATGAAATCTTTGGCTCCCAAGATATGAACAGGCGCAGGAATATACTGAATGCACTGAATGCCCTATCCAACAGATTCAAACAGATATTTATAATAACACACATAGATGAGGTTAAACAGATGGTGACAAACGCTATCACGGTATATGAAGATGAAGAAGGGATAAGCAGAGTTGTTGTTGAGTGAATCACTTGATTGAAGAGAGTCTCTTCTTTATGTCTTCGGTGGATTTGAAGAGTCTATCCAGAAGTTCTGCATTGGATTTGTACCACTGGCGCCAGCCGTCCAGCTCATCCTTTAGTTTGCTGTTCTCTCTCTCCAACTCCTCGTATAGTTTGTAGAGCTTCACGAGTCTTTCTCTCTCTTTGTTAAACTCTACATTCAATTTTTCGTATTTTGTCTTGTAATCCTCGAATTCTCTGTACTTGCTCAACTCATCCACCATTTGCTTGAGTTGGGCTATTTCCTCCTCTTTCTCCTTGAGTGTGCTTCTCAGATTGTCGATCTCCTCTTGGAGTTTTCTGTTTTTCTCCTTATAAAGAGCTTGTTTTTTTCTGAAATCGCTATATTCCTTTAGCAGATTCTCTTTCTCTTCGAGTTTTTTGGTGAGTGTTTCTATTCTACTGCTCATGTCCTTTTCGGTCTCTCTCAATTTACTTTCATACTCCTTCACTTTTCTCTCGAGTTCGGCTATTCTCTTGTCTCTCTCGTTGAGTTCATCTTCCTGAAGTTTGTAGGCATCCCAGAGCTTGATCAATCTTTCTTTCTCCTTTTCGAGTTCATGACCGTATCTCCTCGCGTTCTCTATCGCCTCATTTCTCTCCTTTTCCATTTTTGTCAGCTGGGCCTCAAATTCCGTTATTATATCTGAAAACCTGCCTATGTGTTCCGAGTTCAGTATCTTCTTTATTCTCTCTATCTCCTCGACACCCTGATAAAATGAGCTCCTTATCTGTTCCAGCTGTGAGGTAACCTGCTGGATGCTCTCTCTGAATGCGTCTATATTGATTATATCCTTAGGTATGCCCATTACACTCCTATCAACCATTTTTATCCTCCTCTCCCTCTGACGAGGTGAGATTGTTTTAACTGTATATAAGCGTTGTTATG
>CAYSPA010000007.1:8523-12252 GCA_964432835.1 uncultured Thermoplasmatales archaeon
TCAGCCTTCTCGGAAGCCGATGGAAGCGTAAAGTAGAATGTCGATCCCTTTCCGGGTCCTTCGCTCTCCGCCCATATCCTTCCGCCATGTCTCTCCACCAGTTTTTTGCAGATGGAAAGCCCAACACCCACAGAGGAAAGGTCATGACCCGATTTATCAGCCTTGTAGAATTCGTCGAATACGCGTTCCAGTTGCTCTTTTGTCATACCCTTTCCGTTATCCTTCACGAAGATCTTTACCATACCGTTCTCCCTTTCCGCACCTATTCTGATTTCGCCCCCTTCCTTATTATATTTTATCGCATTTGAAATGAGATTATCAAAAATCTCTCTCAATCTAATCTCATCGGCCTTGACGAAGATATCGTCTCCTATAGAGATATCCACGCTTATCTTCTTTTGATTCAAGTCGATCTTGTAATTCTCCACGATTTCTTCTACATGTTTCCTGAGTTTTATGTTCTCCATCTTCAGATCGGTCTTTTCCACCTTCAGCAGCTGTAAGCTGTCGACTATCAGTTTCTTCATGTAATTCGCATTCTTTATACAGACATCGAGGAGTCTCTTGGTCTTTGGATCGTCGACCTGTTCTCTCACTATGGGAAGGAGGGTGCAGAGGGGCGTCAGCGGCGTCTTTATATCATGGCTTATCTGGAGCAAAAGCTCCTCCTTTGCCCTCAGGAGTTTTTCGACTTCCGCGGTCCTTTCTTTCACGATTTTTTCCAAGTTTTTGTTCAGTTCCTCGAGTTCTCTGTTCTTTCTCCTGATCTCTTCTCTCGCCCTCTTCAGACTTTCCACATTCTCTTTCAGATCTTCCATTATATTGAGATATGCCCGCTTAGCCCTTTCCAGTTCCTCTACCTTTATCGATAACTGATGTTCCATTTCTTTTCTTTCCGTCACGTCCCTGTAAGAACTGATAAACATCACGATTTTTCCGTTCTCCCTAACCGCGGATATGGACTGAGAAAGCCACTTGATCTTTTCGTCCTTCGTTATGATGCGGAACTCTATCGGCTTACTGGCAAATCCACGCTCCTTTGCCATGCGATGAAAGGATGAAACGATCTTCACATCTTCTGGATGGATAATTCTTATCTGCCACGGTTTTTTACCTATCAATTCTTCTGGATCGTAACCGGATAATCTTTTGAAAGAAGGGCTAACGTATGTTATGACCCCATTCCAATCGTTCGTAATGATGGCATCGCTCGTGTTTTCCACGATTATGCGATATCTTTCCTCGCTCAATCTCAGTTTCCTTTTGGTTTCTTCCAGCTCCTTTTTCAGGGAGAAATACAGGTCTATTCCCTCTCTCAAAGATGCTTTTCTGAAAGTAAGGGAAAGAAAGACGTATGCGATACTGAAAGAGAAGATGGCGAGACCCGGTATATCGTGTGCCAACCCTATGCTCGCGGTTGTGAAACATATGAGTGACATGCCAAAGAGGAAGGCGGTCTCATTTCTTTTTTTCACGAAGGAAAAGAATGAGAGGGAAATTGTCAGGATGGCAAGAATTATTCTGATGGGGTGGGTGCTCTCTTTCACGGAGAAGGGTAAAAAAGAGAGAATGAGGAGGGCAGAGACCACACCAAAGAATATGTTAAAAACTCTGTCAAAATTTTTGATCGGATGCAGTGTCTCGATAACGGCGAGAAATATAGCCATTTGGAGGGGGATGGTTGATAGAAGGTAAAGGTTTGAAAGGGTTGTGTTTGGATTGGGATATGCGCCCATCAGCATAAAAATATAGTCGATCGAAGCGAAAAAGAAAACAATGGAGAACATGAGTTTTCTCTTATCCTTATCCTTTCGATACAGATTGAGAAACCATGCGATCGTGGCATAGACGGCGAAGATCGGAATGAGCCAGAGAACATCAAGAAACACCCTGCAATACCCCCTCCGAGTCTATTTCTTCCTCGGTGGATTCGTATCTTGGTTTTTCTCCATATTTCCTGCAGAGTTCGTTTATCTCTCTTTTTAACTCGATCATCCGTAGTTCCCTATCGATAGCTATCTTGTAAAATTTTTCGAGTTCTTTCAACTTCTCTTCGATTTCCTTTTCCATCCTCTTCCTCTCGCTTATATCTCTAACAACAGCTACAGCATGCCATCTTGCCTTTATCTTGAAGGCACCAACGGATAACTCTACCGGAAATTCTTCGCCATTTTTCCTGAGGGCGGTCATCTCTACGGTTTTACCGACGATTTTTCCTTTGCCACTACTTTTGAAAGTCTTGAATCCCTCTATATAGTCCCGATGATATTTCTCCGGTGCGCAGAGGAGATGCACATCCTTCCCTATCACTTCTTCAGCCCTATAACCAAACATCTTCTCAGCCATCTTATTCCAGAATATGACACTGCCATCATCGTCTATCATTATTATCGCATCCTTTGCATACTCCGCAATGGATCTGAAAATTTCTATACTCTCTCTCAACTTGCACTCCAATCTCTTGCGTTCGGAGACATCGTAGTACAACTCCACACATCCTCCCGCATAGAATCCCGTCTCGATGGGCTGGCATCTGTATTCGAGCCATCTTTCCTCTCTGTTCTCCCCGGGTAGGACATGACACTCGAAGGCGTCCACGTGAGGACTTTTATCTTTCGATGACAGAACTCTCCTCTCAAATTCATCCGGATTTTCAAAAATAAACTTGATTCTCTCCTTGACAACCTCTTCTTTCCCCTTCCCGATCAATTCTTCTCTCTTTATACCAAAATACTTCTCAAAGGTGCTGTTCACCCAGGCTATGCGATGATTTCTATCGAGCAGAAGAAAGCCAACTTCCACCGCGTTCATGACATCGTTTGTTATTGACTTGAATCTCTCTTCAGATTCTCTCAATTTCCTTTCCGTTTCCATGCGTTCCGTTACATCGTGGTCAGCCCCTCTGTAACCCAGCAGTTCGCCATCATCTGATAATACCGGTACACCATCTGTTTCCACGATAACGACCTTGCCATCCTTGCGTAGAAGCTTATTCAGAAATTTGTGGAAGGGTCGTTTCTTTGAAAATATCTCAAAAGCCCTTCTTTTTAGAGTTTCTCTCTCTTCCGGAAGGAAAAATTCGTAAAAGAATCTACCGATCACCTCCTCGGGCTTGTAACCGAGGATCTTTTCTACTACAGAGCTGGAGTAAGTATATCTTCCCTCCCTGTCAACCTCCCAAACCCACTCGCCGATGTGCGATGCTATATCTTCAAACCTCTTTTTCTCTTCTTTCAATTTTTCCTCGAGTGTTTTTCTATCCGTGATATCTCTGAGGTGCTCGATCACCGCAACCACATTACCCTCTTCATCGGTGAGTGGATAGAAAAAAGCCTCAAACCATTTCTTTCTATCTTCTCCGGGTGGTAATATGATATGCCGGGATGACTTCTTTTCCGCTACTTCCCTGATAGGGCATTGTGGGCATACGGAGCTTCTACCATAAAAGGCCGAGTAACACTTCTTTCCCACCAAGTCCTTTCCATAAAGATTCTCCATCCATCTATTGAGCATGAGGATGTTGTAATCGAGGTCTATGATCGCCAGTCCCTCGTGAAATTTTTCCAAGATTGAATACGCCATCTCACCGTGGGTGAGTTTGTCCCATACCTCACTTTTTCCTCCCATAAACTCACATGTTTTGTTGGGCATCCCCTCCACGAATGAAGCAAATGCCTTTTTTATATAAAAGTTTAACTGCCCGAGTGCTTCAAAATTATCTGTGGATGG
>CAYSPA010000007.1:12352-24855 GCA_964432835.1 uncultured Thermoplasmatales archaeon
GCCAGCATGGTGGCTGCGAGATCCTCTGCGTAATCTCCAGCGGTTTTACATCTCTCCCCAAAACTGTGGTACTCGGAGATGTATCCATATGCATTCCTATCCTTTGGTATCGCAACACCAATCGATGCCGATATCTTTCTGTAGGGCTCGTTGGTCTGGTTTCTGGACATCACACAATATACGATCTCTCCGGGTCTCAGTTTCTCTATACCTCTCTTCCTTGATATTATCTTGCAGTTGGGTGGAAGGATGCTCGATACCGTTACGATATTGCACATACCTATGCCCGCATCTCTCAATGCCAACTCGAATGACTGCAATTTGTCCCTGTGCACCCCCATTCCCTTCGTGAAGAATACAGCCTTCGGTATCATCCGCGATTCTTATATAATTCTCTGTTTTAAATCTAATCCTTCAGCTCCTTTTGTCGCTCAAGGAGTTCTTTCATCTCCTTTTGAAGTTCGAGTTGTTCCCTCTGGAGCTCGACCTGCTCTCTCTGATAAGGTGTTATGACGTGACCTTGTATCAACTCCTCGAGAAGTTTTCTCACCTCTTTGTACGGATGAACTCCATGCAGTTCGTAATACGTTCTTGCTCTCGGTGTCTTAACTTCCTTTGCTCCACCCGCTAATCCAAATATACCAAATCTTTTCCCCCCTGCTTTGACGCCGCCCGCCGCAAAGGTCTGGTCGGAACCGAGTCCAAAGCCGGATTGGGTTATGGGAATGATCGTTCCAAAGTCAAAAATCTGACCCAGGATATCCTGCGTACCATCAACGTCTGTTATTTTATCATATCTCAATGTTCTTTCTCTCTTTTTCAGCACACCACCTCTGAATATGATTCTGCAGTCGGTGAGAATGTATCTGTGCGACTTTACGAATACGTATACACCCATGAACATGATTATGGATACAGCCAGAGAGTATCCCAGTATAAACAGGCTCGTTCCCTTTCCATCCACGAGGTAGTTAAGTCTCCATGCGAGAAAGGTTCCCAGGGATGCGATTGTCACGTATAGGAAAAAGAATCTCCATCTTATAGCTACGAGGGATGCAACGACTCCCGCTATTATGATTCCGATCCACCACAGGAGCAGTACGGTGAACCAGGATTCCAAGAAACTGGTGTACTGTGAGTAATTTGCCGTCCACCACAGGATTATACCAAATACCGCTATAAAAATCCAGAGGGCTTGCAAACCCATAAAGGATAGTGGATGTGGTGTGAGGATCTTCTCTATCCTCTCTCCTTTCAGGAGTTCTTCCTCTATTTTCATCTTCCCCTCCTCTCTGCTTAAGCCATCCTTTTTGATGTTTTAAGTTTATTGGTTTTCGGTTTCTTTAAGGATTTTCTTGCCTTCCTCCTTGTCTTCTTTATCGATTTTCTTCTCCTTGACTTCTCTTAAACTCTGCAAACCTTCTCTGAGTTTTTGTCTGTCCATCTCCATTTTGAGAGCGATGGCGGATGAAACAAATGTGAGTGACGAACTTGCGATATTGGTTATTGCCAGATCCATGTCTGTCCTGACGAAAGTGAATGTGACCCTCAGAGATATATAAGATAGAACGAACACGATGAGGGGAAGATATTTTTTGAAGGAAGGTAACCTGTCACTCACCATGATGAGGAAGACGAAGAGGGATGCAATGAGGAGAGAAACTATCGATATCAGAGATAGCCATCCGAAGAAGGAAAATATGAGCACGTAGTAGGGTAGCTTCAGGAAGTAAAGGATATAGAAGAGGATGTAAATGGAAACAAAAAAGATGAGGATGGATTTTGGGTGGGATATGAAAAAGTCTCTTATTTTTGCGAGGTCATCTATCATCCTGTATTTTCTTTCCTCATCCTCTATGAAACTTGGTCTGATACCGAGACCAATGAGAATTACGGCAACGAGGAACATCAGATGGAAAGGATTGAAAAGGTCCAGATTGACGATTATTGTTAGAAAATTCATCCCATATTGCTGAAGCAGAGAACCAAAGGATATCAAAGCGGTTGAAAAGGTGTAACATTCCATTATCTCCATTCCGGGCGTAAAGGGTAGAAGTATCAGAAACAGAATCAGGGGAGGTATGAAGAAGGGACCGAAAAGCAGGAAGACATTTGCCAGTATGGATGGAAATCCCCTCTTCTCCCTTTTTGGCGTAACCCTTGCATTCCCGATGCTGAGTGAGAACTCTCCCACACCTATACCGGTTAACGTGTATCCCAGCATGTGAGAAACCGCCTGAAACAGCAGAGCGACAAAATTCGAGAATCTGCAAAAAGCTCTGTGATTATCCCATATTTCTCTCAGAAGCGTTTTTAATCCCTCCGCCATCAGTATCTGGATGGACCAGAAGAGGATCGCTCCAGCCAGTGGAGCGAGGGGGGCTGCGAGAAATGTATCGAGTGCAGAGATGTCCATCATTTCCGTTAAGGTTACTGTATTTAAAAACTATTCAATTACCTCCACCTCTATCTCTCTGCCATTCCAGTCATAAGCCCTCCACGATTTTTCATCATATGGCATAGCCACGATGATGTGCACTTTTCCATATTTGGAAAACATGCGCAGGTCCTCACCCGATGGTCTATTTGAGTGAGATGGGTGGCTGTGAGCCGTTCCAACGATGGAATAATCTATGGGAAGCATGGCGATGTTAAAGATTGCATGCCTATCTCCGTGTATCATTCCGGGTATGAGCAGAATCTCTCTTATCACATTACCTTCCGCCCGCAGGAAGGCGGCGAATTCCCTTGGATGCATTGCTCTGGAGCTTTCAAGGATTGTTTGAAGACATTCTCTGTCTATCTTCCATTTCTTCATCTTACCAGTTTCAACCTGACCGTCTGATAAAAGGACTCTCCAAATCTGATGAATCTCGATTTTTTCTCTGATAAGGTTGCGCACACCCTTTCACCGGCATGAACATCGTATGAGTTTCTCCCGTCTATGACCAGCTTCGCATCTTTGCTTTTCTCGGATAGTTCCACGCATATGTTCTTATCTATTGGAACTATCCACGGTCTGGATGCCAGTTTGAATGGCGCTATCGGAGCGATTATCGCTGCATCTACCCCCGGATCAACAATTGGTCCTCCCACGCTCAGAGCATAGCCGGTTGCACCGGTTGGTGTAGCGATGATTATCCCATCAGCTCTCAGTCTATCGACCAACTCATCGTTAATCAGGATAGAAAATTCTATTATTTTCGCCACATTTGCCGTCTGAATCGTGAGCTCATTGGATGCATCCTCCACCCTCCTTCCCTCAAGAAACACCTTCAATCTCGCCCTTTCCTCTATATTGTAGTCACCCCTCAGGATTCTCTCCATCCCGCTCTTCGCAAACTTCGCGTTCACCTCTGTCAGAAAGCCCATGGCGCTGCAGTTTACCGCAAATATGGGCTTTTCTATCTCTTGCAGAGCGTAGAGAATTGTACCATCACCGCCGACGGTTATGACGATATCCGCGATGTTGTTCAGCTCCCCGATCGAGTATCCCTCTCTACCGAGTTCTTCGGCGATTTTCTTCTCCAGATAGATTTCTTCATCTTTGAGAAAGGATATTATCTCCTCCGCGAGTTTTCTCGCCTTGCTGTCGTTTGGTTTTACCACGATTCCCCATTTCATTTTATCTAACCAATGAGGGATCTCAATTTGAACAGCAGAGAGGGATGTTTTGTTACCAGTGCCTTTATGAGACCGAGTGTGCTCATCTCTTCAAAGTTTATATCTTTCACAGAATCGGCGAGTTTATCGAACGTTTTGTCATCAAATGTTGATGCCAGCTCCTTCATCTTGTAATTTCTCTCGAGTTTTTTACCTATCTTCTCCCTCCATCCTTTCTCATACTCCTCGAGCAACAAGAGTTTTTCCTCTCTCAGTGCTCTCGCTATCGTCTCTCCAGCTATCTTTCCACCTATCACGGCATGAATTATTCCGCCACCAGTTAGAGGATCGGTATGCCTCGCCGCATCACCCACGAGAACAACATTTCCTCTGTAACTTTTAATTGGTAAGGCCACGGGTGCAGCTCCCGCCAGTTTCCTGACCGGCTTTCCCTTCCTGAGGAAATCCTTCTTTTCTATAAATTTGTCCAGCAGTTGCCTCGCAAGACCAGATTTGCTGTAACTTGCAAGAATGCCTATTCCAACATTTGCGGTATCATCGCTTTTCGGAAATATCCATACGTAACCGCCGGGCGCCAGGCTTCTGCCAACGAAGAAATCACAGTAATCCCTATCGCACTCTACACCGGATAACGTGTACTCATAGCATGAGACGATGTCCTCTGGTTTTAGTCTCGTATCTATACCAATCCATCTTCCCACCTTTGACTCCACTCCATCGGCTCCGACGAATATCTTTCCCGTGAATTTCACGTCCTTGCCATCGAGTTTTGCTTCTATTTCTTTGATTTCTCCGCCCTCGACATTTGCCTTTTTTGCATCGCACATGACGAAGATATCCGCTCCCTTTTTGGCTGCGATTCTCGCCAGTTCCTTGTCAAATCTCTCCCTGTCTATCACGTATCCCGTTTCCCCACCCGCTCTCTCGGCAGACATTTTAACCATCGTTCCGTTTGGTGAGAATATCCTCGCTCCAACGATCTCGTTTTCCACCCAGTCCCTTCTCTCGGTTACTCCGAGATTATCGATATTTCTGCTGACGCCCTCTCCACACAGTACGGGAACGCCTATCTCTCTATCTCTCTCGAGAACGGCAACGGAAAATCCCGCCTCGGATACGTATCTGGCCGTTACGAGACCCGCGGGTCCTCCCCCGACGATTACACAATCATATTCATACGTCTCCATCACTCTCCCTCCACAACTATGGCTCCAACCGGGCAGTAGTTAACGCAGGTGTAACAGGATTTGCATCTTTCCTTGATTATCGTGGCTTTACCATCGAACTCTATGGCATCCGCGGGACAGACGGTAAAACAACCCGAACAACCCAGACAGCTATCCCTATCCACTTCAGGCTTTACCATAAGATTCACCCCTTACCACGCCCGATGCTATCATATGAGCCACTCTTAACGGCTCCGGTATTACACCCCGTATGGTTGATATCTTTATTATCTCTTTCGCCTCCTCCAGAGATATCCCCCTGAATGATATATAGATCGGTTTGTGTTTCGTCTCAACTTCGAATATTTCATTATCTTTGATTTTGTTCCACCTTTCCTCCCAGTCCGTGAATTTCATTCTCAGTGTGGACATTATCGTTTCAAAATCGGGTTTTTCTCTTGTCACCGTCATGACGGGTATATTCTCTTCCACATAAATCCTGTCTATATCAACCACATTAAAACCACCAAGAGCTATTCCGTCTATCATTATAACCCTGATTTGATCTCTATGTCTCGTTTTGCTGATCATATCTATTATCACATCTGTGGAATTGTTGCCATCGATATCTATTTCTCTCTTCAATACCCCCTCCATGTATCCGTTTGCCCTCATTACCACACCGATTACTACCGTTTTTTCCTGCCCAAAGGAAAAGGGACCATCGTCTATACCCAGTATCCTGATCTGCCTTTTTATCATCACCGACATAACATATCCCCAACTTAAAAATGTTTAATAGTTACTGTTTTCATCAATCTCATAACAAATTTTACTATCTTTAAATAAACGGCGCCGGCAAGTGGGTCTGTTGATGTTTTTTTGATGTAGAACTCGAAAGGGATTGAAGATCGATGGTGTTATAGTGTTATATTCTTTCTGATTGTTCATTTGATTGGGTTGATACTGATGTGGCTGTTTAAGATACTTGCTTTTGTGGGGGTACTGTGGAGTTAATTGTGGATGCTCCCGATGGCTATTATGCTATTATGTAGCATAGTTAAAGATAGAAAACTCTACTCATCCGCAAATAATTTTGAAGTACCTTTTGTGGGTGAGTTATTCAACGGTCTCTTGCTGCTGTTCTGTATAACATTGATCAATATTATCAACTTATCAACATCAACAGCCCCACCCCTTTATTTCATGTGGAATCTTTATTCTATCTCTCCAAGAAATTTTTATCTATCTATAAATCTAAAAATTTATGTATAGATTTCATACATTTTTAGCTCTAAACTTTTGAATTCAAACAACTCTAAATCTTTGAAACAACTTTAAAACAAGAGATGATGGATTTTCCAGTCGAAATAGAGGGGAGGGTGTAAGATATCGATCAGTGGAAATCACGCTAGAAAATTTTCTACATACTTAAGTGGAAACAAACATCCAGATTTTCCACGCGAAATGAAGGGGTCAAATGAAAGAAGCTCTTTTCAAATTATTAAAAAATTATCTTGGAGATCTCAGTGATCGATTTCAGAGACATCATATGTCAAGGTACCGCGAAGTCAATTGCGCACTCCTTGCGGTTATCATGCTATTATGTAGAGCATCTTATGATAGAAAACTCTACTCATCCGCAAATAATTTTGAAGTACCCACCATCAACAAAATTAAAAAGTCAAAAACGCATAACAACAAGCCCCGGCGGGGAGGTAAGAACAATGACAGATATATTCGACTCTCTCTTGGAAAAGGGCTCACTTTTTCTCAACAGGGAGGTGCTGAGACCAACATATACGCCCGATGTTCTCCCTCACAGGGAGAAAGAGATAGAAAATCTCGCTCAGATATTTGTACCCGCACTTAAGGGAGAACCACCATCCAATGTTTTCATCTACGGAAAAACGGGTACGGGAAAAACCGCGGTTACCAAATACGTCGGCAATCAACTCGTTAAGAAGGGAAAGGAACAGAACGTAAAGGTAAATTTCATATACATAAACTGCGAGGTGGTGGATACACACTACAGACTCCTTCAGAATATAGCGAATCACTTTATAGAGAGGTGGGAGGAGAGAATACCATTCACGGGGTTACCAACAGATGAGGTCTACACGAGACTCACAAAAACCATCGATGGAGAAAACAGGGTAGTCATAGTGGTCCTGGATGAGATAGACAAACTGAAAGGCGATGAGGCACTTTACACACTCACGAGGATAAATTCTGACCTGTCAAATGCAAAGGTATCTCTGGTGGGAATATCGAACGACCTCAAATTTACAGAATTCTTGGATCCTAGGGTGAAATCCTCGCTTGGGGAGGAGAACATGGTGTTTTATCCATACGATGCCAAACAACTCCAGGACATCTTGGAGCACAGGGCAAAGAAAGCATTCAAGCCGGGCGTTTTAACACCTTCTGTTATCCCCCTCTGCGCCGCCTTAGCTGCGCAGGAGCATGGCGACGCCAGAAGAGCTCTCGACTTGCTCAGAATATCCGCCGAGCTTGCCGAAAGAGAAAAATCCCCAAAGGTAACAGAGAGGCATGTGAGAAAGGCTCTTTACAAAATAGAGATAGACCATATAGCGGAAGTCATAAGAACGCTGCCTCTCCAGTCAAAAATCCTTCTGCTCGCGATAATAAGAGAAGAGAGAGAGAAAAAAGCCATCGACGCCAGAGAAAGTATCACAACGGGAGAACTTTATGAGAGGTACAGAAACTTCTGCAGAAAACTGAAAGTCGAGAGCCTCACCCAGAGAAGAGTTGCGGATCTCATATCAGAGCTCGATATGCTTGGTATAATAACAGCCAGGGTGATATCCAAAGGCAGATACGGCAGAACCAGAGAGATAAGACTTTCGACACCTGCAAACGAGATCATAAAAATACTTAAGGAAGATGATACGGTCAATCCTTTGATCTTCTGTGGAGGGAAAGGACAGACGAGATTGATTTAGAGATTGATCTCTCCCTTCCGCAGGGCTTCCACTGGAGGTAACATGGCGGCCCTCTTTGCCGGTATCGAGGCGGAAATCAGAGAAAGCGCGACGGGGAGAACCAAGGCGATCGCAACGGTGAACCAGTTCACGACGAATCCTATCTTGAGCTGTGTCCCTGCTATAAAATTCATCTTTATGCCAATCCAGTCGACTATCTTCATGACGAGGATCGCGAGAGCTATTCCCACAAATCCAGATACCAGACCTATGAATATGCCCTGATACATGAAGATTTCGAAGATCATCCTGTCCCTCGCTCCAAACGCCTTCAATGAACCTATTTCCCTCATCTTCCTTATTATGATGGAGTCCATGACATATTTTATCGCGAAACCGCAGAGCACGAGAGTCACACCCATGCTGCCCCACAGCAGATAGGTTATCACATCCTGCATGGAGCCGGTTCCATAGACAACGAGATCGTGCCAGGTGAAGACCTTGTGGTCGGGCACGACTCTTTTTATACTCTCCCTCACCTTCTCAGAATACCCTATGGGATTTAATGATAGGAGGGGAGGAGGTGCTTTTACGAGAATGGCATCCCCCATACTTTTATTTACTTTTATCGGATTAAATCCCTGAAAACTTCCGATGCCCGGAACGATCCAGCTCCTCCCCTCGACTTCTCCATAGCACTTTATCTCTCTCAGGGAATCATCCGGAATGAACCATACCATCGCATCCACCGTCGGTGTACCGCTTTCATACAGACCTATGATCTTCACTCTCACACATGCATAGTTTGTTCCTCTTGCCGATGTACTCACATAGAGGTCGAGCTCTTTGCCGACGCCTATTATCGAGGGATGAATCTTCGCTGCGGCGGCGCCCACAATAACGGGATATGGAGGATCTTTACGGAGCAATCTCTGCCCCGAGCCGTACACTATATCGGGCAGATATCCCGGTCCTTCTATCCTTATGTAGAGGGGAGTGTGTCCCCTGAGAATGGGATCTTCATCACTGAAAAATCTGCCCGCTACGAGACTCTTTTTGATCTTTTCAACACAAACATCGTTGTGTATATCTATTCCTTGGAGTGTGCACGCATCTGCAGCTACATTCTTTATCCCCACCCCATAGGTCGCCTGGGCGGTCACCCTGATAGAGGTTCTATAGCCCGGTAATTTTTCCTCTACCAATCGCGCTATTTTTCCCGCATCGTGGATGGTTGTCTCTGTACCGTAAAGGTCTCTCACATCGCAATCTCTATCAGTTATAACCGCATCGGCCGTGACGTTTTTCACGGTATTATCGACCACCTGTATCATGTAATTGATGTACGCATTTTCAAGAAGAAATGACGCCATCGTTAGAGCAATAACGATAATGATTGCGCTGTAGACTACTTTGTGCTCCTTTATTTCATTCCAGGCAAGCATTCTGCTTACGCTCATTTTATCTTCCTATCCTTCACGATCGCGCCATCCTTCATCTCCAATCTTCTCCTTCCATATCTCGCTACCATGGGGTCATGAGACACAAAAACAACGGTTACCCCTTTACTTCGATTCATCTCCAGCAGAAGATCCATTATTTCCCTGCTGCTCTTCGAGTCCAGCGCGCCGGTCGGCTCATCCGCGAGAATTATAATGGGTTCATTTATCAGAGCCCTAGCTATAGCTACCCTCTGCTGCTCTCCTCCGGATAGATGCGCTCCCCTGTGATTCATTCTGTGAAGTATGCCGACTTCCTTCAGCAGTTTCCTTGCCCTCCTTTCAAGATATTCTCTCTTTTTTCCGATTATTAGGCCGGGAAGGATAACGTTCTCCATCACGGTGAGCCTGGGTATGAGGTTGTAACTCTGGAAAACAAACCCTATCTTTTTGCCCCTGAGCAGAGCCATATCCTTGCCGGTTATCTTCGAGGTATCCCTTCCCTCTATGATTATTTTACCCTCGGTCGGCTTATCGAGGAGACCCATGCAGTGGAGAAGCGTCGATTTTCCGGAGCCGGATGGACCGGTTATTGCCACGAACTCTCCAGCGAATATCTTGAGAGAAACATCATCGAGGGCTATAATCTCGGACTCGTAGCCCCCGTATCTCCTCGTAACGTGCTGTAATTCTATCAGGCATTTCCCCATCTAAAAACGTTTAGATATTAACACCTATATAAAATTTAAAAAATTCATGTATAGAATCCCGGCGGTGATTCCTCCTCGATTCCCTTGTGTTTCTCTTCTTTTTCAGATAACACATCTATCGCCAGTATCACCTGAAGGGGAATGATTCTCGTCATTTTCTTCTTTCCTTTGCCATGTTCTATGCAGAGACCCACCTCATCCATCCCCAAAGTGGCGAATCCCCTGAATATTCCCTCCGTTTCTATGACGGAATCCTTCGCTCCCATCGATATTATTCTGTACCTCGAACCTTCCGTCAGTTTCCAGCCCTTCTTCTTTGCCACTGGGTGATCACCCCTCTTCCAGCAACCTCTGTATATGCTCGACCGTTTTACTGTAGTTCTCAAGAGCCACCTTCACATGCGCCTCAACGAAATTCCATGCCTTGGCAAAGTTGCCGTATCTCAATCTGTAAGCCTTTTTGCTCTGTCCCGCATCGTTGTTGGTGTGAACGTCCTCGATAATATCCAGACCCTTCAGTTTGTTGAGATGCCTGTATATCGTGGGCTTTGAGACCTTCAACTCGTTCGCTATTTCTTCGACCATCCAAGCCTTCGTTGGATGTTTCAGAAAGAAGTCAAAGAATATTTTGAAGGCAATCGTTGGGTCCGCTCCTTTTGTCAGATAGCCTATCTGGTAGAGGAAGGCCTTGGTCACCTTTTCCAGGTCCCTATCCCCGGTGAGGGGGGTGTTACTCACTATCCTTATTTCGAAAGCCATCAGAATCTGCATACAAAAGAAACTTATAAAGATTTCTGATTTATTTGGAAAAGAGGGAGCTTATTCTATCCATACAAAAAGCCGTAACGAGGAAGAGAGGTATTGCCAGAACGATCTCCACGTACACCATGAAATCGTTACTATTGGGAGACTTTTGGTGGAGAGGTTCTGTGCCTTTCTTGTCAATAAAGTGATACAGGGCAATAAAACCCTCTTCGAAATCTCCCCCCTCTATCTTGTCAATTCCTTTATGGAACAACTCCATCCGTTCTGCATATCGATTACCGGTCACATTGACCTCCAGGAGCTTCAATCTCGCTATACTCTTCGCTATATCACCGAGGATCTCAAGATGCTCCCCGTCAAGAGTATTTGAGAGCGAGAGAAAATTAAGCAAGGTACTCGAGTAACTGTCTCCCCATATTACCGGAACATCTTCTCCCTTCTCCTTTAATGAAATGGCAAACAACTCCGTCAAATACGCCTGTCTCTGCAGTTCCATGTCAAATTCCGTGAGAAAACCCGATGGGTCCAAGCCCTTCTCTATCATGTCTTTTGCGATATTCTCGGCTTTTTTCACTTCCCGAACAAAGATCTTCTCAACCCGCTCCGCATAATCGGAAAAACCATGGCGTCCAAATAGTTCGAGGAGCTTTACAGAGAGCTCGGCGGCGTCGCCGTTCGTATAGGGTTCATAAATGCTTTCACAGCATATGTGAACCGGGATATAAATGGAAGAACACTGATTGGGAGCGAACCACATGCAACTGAGAAACTCGTAATGGGTGTAGGGTATCTTGCATATCGCCGTACCCTCATCATAACCCTCGGTCATTCCCCTTATTCCGCCCAGCTCATAGATATCCAGCCTTGATATGTTCATGAGATAGAGAACGTCTATTTTTCCGTACCTCTCTTTCAACCTTTCAAGCAATAAGTTTTCCCACTCTTTGTATTTGTAGCAAACTCTCACCCTCGCCTTATTTCCCGAGATGTTTATCAGCTCGACCCAGAAAGGTCCAACGGGTTTACCTTCGCCCACCTTTATGTTCGCGCCTTCTCCCGATGGCCACATCATAACGGATATACTATCGGCATCTATGCCGTTAATTCTGACACCCAGCAGACCACCTAATCTGATTATCGAGCCCTTTCTAACAATCTTCTCCTTTTCGGATTCAAAGGACCTCGCGATAAAGAATCTCTTCATGATATTGTACTTCCACAAACTTTTTGGATAATTGGACATCACGCACAGATCTTCAACTTCCTTTACACTGTAACGCAGAGCATCCGCTTCCATAACGTAAGCTTTTCTCGGACCAACGACAAACAGGTTTTCCGATATTCCCGGAGCGTGCATCTCTACCACTTCCTTGAGCAATTCCACCGCCTCTTCTTCATCTCCCGCCGACTGGCATGCATATCTTATCCAGTCGAAGTCATCCCAAGAACTCCTCAACGGATTCCTCCATATCGATGGTGAATCGGCATCTCCATAGGCTACGCCGGCATCGCTCAGCGCCATCCCGGGTTTGACAATGTCTGGAGGGGCATCTCCCTTTGTTACAACGCCGATGAACTTTCTGCTCACCACAAATTCTTTCTCCCGGGGTATGATGCCAGGGAAATGGTACTTGTAGGTGTATCCTCTGTTGATTATGCACAGAACCTGAGGACCTGGTCTGCTGGGGTCTCTAACCTTCATTAACAGATTGAAATCTCCCGATGTCGCATCTCCAGCGACTATCACGTCCTTGCAACCCGCGACGTTTATGCTCTGTACGAGGAGAGAGAGCAGAGTGATAACCAGAAGGAATGAAACCACTCCAACTCTATTTACATTCACAGAACAAATAT
>CAYSPA010000008.1:0-24729 GCA_964432835.1 uncultured Thermoplasmatales archaeon
GAACACATCAAAAATTTCAAATATCGGGATGGAATTTTGAGAGAAAACGGATGAAAGTGCTCGTACTGTATCACTCCCGGACGGGAAACACGAAAATGCTCGCAGAGGCTGTTGCCGAGGGCGTAAAAGAGGAGGGTCTGGACTGTCTGCTTAAGAGAACGGATGAAGTTACAAGAAAAGATTTTCTCGAATCGGATGGAATAATCGCCGGCTCTCCAGTTTATTTTGGCAGCATGGCATCGGAGCTTAAGAAAATTTTTGACGAATTTGTCGATATAAGAGAAAAGATGGAGGGAAAAATCGGAGCGGCGTTTGCCACATCTGGAGATGACACGGGCGGAAAGGAAACCACTTTACTTTCGATTCTTCAAGCCATGTTAATCTATGGAATGATTGTCGTCGGCGACCCGATGGAGGCAACGGGACATTATGGAGTGGCGTGCAGAGGTAAACCAAAGAGCGGGGATTTGGAAAACGCAAGGTTACTTGGGAAGAGGGTTGCCAGAATTATCAAAAGGATGAAAGGATGAAGAGGATACTGATCGTATACAAATCGGTTCACAAAGGAAATACCGAAAAGATCGCTGAAGCGATGGGTGAGTACATGGGGGGAGATGTCTTCAGAGTTGATGATATAGATGTCAGCATTCTCCACGATTACGACATCATAGGTTTTGGTTCTGGCATATATTTCGGAAAACATCATAAATCCTTATTAGAGTTCATCGACGATATAGAAAAACTCGAGAAGAAGACTTTCATATTTTCAACCCGTTCAATAACGCCGCCGAGAATAGCACATAGAACGCTGAGAAAGAAGCTCATGGATAAAGAGGCGAGTATCGTGGGCGAATTTTCATGCAAAGGAGAAAATGAGGTGGGTCCTTTCAAACTCGTTGGTGGTATATGCAGAGGTAGACCAAACGAGGAGGACATAGAGAGGGCGATCTCTTTTGCAGAAACGACAAAGAAACTCGCTTAATCTTCATTCTCAATAATATCCTCCAATCTGTAATCACCGGGCTCTATGCGTTCCTTTTTCACAATATAGTAGTAGATTTTAAGAATAAGAGGTATAAGGAATACCAGTCCCACAACTATTATGAATATAATCCTGTGTGATATCAGTATGGTGCCCAGTATCTCTATTATTTCCAAAAAATTGAGATGGTAGAGAATCGATACATACATGTATGCAAAAATTATGACAAGCAGTGATATAACCAGAGCTGAAAACACCCTTTTCAGATTCTCCATTGTTTCAACCCTTTTATATTTTTACCGTTAGACCACCCGATGTCTCTCTCGGCATGAATGGCGCCAGCGCCGTCGCCAGATTTGAGAGATTCATGGATTGGAGTATAACCTTTCCCGGTCCTCTGAGAGTGGTGAGAAATAGACCTTCTCCGCCGAAAAATATCGTTTTTATACCCTTCACCCTCTCTATGTCAAACGTAACTGTAGAATCCCATCCAACGACACTCCCCGTATCAACTTTCAGAGTCTGCCCATCCTTGAGGTCAAATTCAACGAAATCGCCGCAGGCGTGTATGAACGCTATACCCTCACCGGAGAGTTTCTCGAGTATGAATCCTTCGCCACCAAAGAATGCTGATCCCAACCTTCTCTGAAATGCTATATCCATATCCACACTGTCTTCGGCACACAGAAAAGCGTCCTTCTGGACCAGAAATTCTTTACCAGGTGACAGTTCTATGGGTTTTATCGTTCCGGGGGCATTTCCGGCAAAGGCGACGATTCCCGTACCACCCACAGATGAGAATTCCGTCATGAAGAAGCTCTCTCCAGCAAGTTTTCTTTTCAGACCTTTGAATAGACCCCCTCTACTCTTTGCCTCCATCTGGATATTACCACTCATGTAAACCATTGAACCCGCCTCAGCATATACCTTTTCACCCGGCTCTATCTCTAAAGTAACGATCTGCAGATTATCTCCCGTTATCTTGTATTTCATCTTACCACCATCGGGGTATAACCTCATTGCATAATAAATCTTTCTTGGTGATAGAGATACGGGAAATCGGTGAAAGTAATGGAAATCATTGTACAAGAAGATGTTTAAAAACATTGAACAACATAAAAATCGATGAGGGTAATAGGGCTCGTCACAAGTCTAAAGGAGGCAAAGGAACTAGAGTACATCGCGAAGGTGAGAACCGTCGTGGAGAGGATTCAGCTCCTTGCAATGATTGGAAAAGCGAGGAAAAAGGGCATCAGAAAATTCAGATTGTGACTCTTTTGGAATGCTTCTTTTAAGATTTATATACGTCTTTCTCTTTTAGTTCACCCCATGACCACACTCATAGTTTCTTCGACAGAAGATCCGGCCAGCACGAATATCAAAAAGTTTCTTCTGGAGTTCGGAGAATGGGATGAAACAGATGAGATGTTCTCACACAGGGTCTATGAAAGCAAAAAACTGGACTCCATAATCGTGACCATAGATGACAGGCATATAAGACATGAAAATATAGACAGAGAGGTCATGGAGAGTTTGAATGTGGAGCTCCATCAACTCGTTGTCGTATCGAGACACAGGAGCAAAACCGGAGAACCGACACTGACCACCCATCCTCTGGGAAATTTTGGAGAAGCCAGATTTGGGGGGAGGGACAGGACCTTTGTAAAATCCTCTCCCAGATTGATGACCGAACTTCTGAGGCTGTTGAAAAAACATGCAGAGAATGATAATCTGTATCACGAGGTCTGCTTTGAGGTTACCCATCACGGGCCATATGTTGATATACCCGCTCTCTTTGTTGAGGTGGGAAGCACCGAAGAGGAGTGGAAGAATGAAACCCCAGCAAAAACCGTAGCCAGGGCTTTACTCGAGCTTTTGTCCAGATATAGATCAGAGGAAGATTTCTCTCCAGATATACCGGTTCTGATAGGCGTCGGCGGCGGGCACTATGCGCCCAGATTTACAGAACTCGCCTTTCAGAAAAAGGTTGCGTTTGGGCACATGATACCGAACTATCAGATTGAAAGTAATCTGGTTGATGAGGAAATTATCAGAAAATGCATAGAGGCGACACCGGACTTTAAGGGGGTTTACATTCACAGGAAGGGTCTCAAGAAGCAGCATGTAAGATATTTTGAGAAGTTATTCGAGGATATGGGAATAAGGATTTTCAGGTCCGCCGATCTATCTCCGCTATCTTAAATCTGGCAAGTATGTGAGCATGTCTGATTGGCTCTGGTAATCTGTACCTGAGAAAATGTTTCACTATTTTCAAAGCCGTCTCCGCCGATACTCTGTGACCGGGCGAAACAAAGATTGGCTTTTTTGAGTGGTGAAGCGCATATCCAGAAAGCGACCCGTTTATTGTTATGATACCGTTCTTCTCTTCTCCACAGAGCAGACCCTTTGCAACCCCTATGGTTGGTATATCCATCACCACTCCAATGTGAGACGCTATGCCCATACCAAACGGGTGCAGTATACCATTACCATCGACCATCAGTATATCCGGTTTCTGTTCCAGTTTTTGTATGATTTTCGCGATGATGGGTAGCTCTCTGTATGCAAGGTAAGTTGGAATGTAGGGAAAATTCACCTCATCTATCAACCACTTCTGTTCCACAATATTCAAATTTTTATCCATAACCACGCAGGCGGCGCACGCAAGTCTTTTATTCTTTCTGGAATATGCAACGTCAACCCCCGCTACAAGCTCGTCTTTTTCAAAGGAATCATCCAGCACAACCCTTCTGCTCAATCTTATCTGCTCCTCTCTCAGGGATTTCAGAGGGTATCTTGCAAAGAAGTCATCAAAAAATACCCGCTCAAAATTTTTTATTCTGCCATTTACGACTTCTATTCCATCTTCTTTGAGTCTCCTTATCTTTTCATCTACTCCCATAGAGAATCCACCCACCGTTCCATCGGAGTTCACAATACGGTAGCAGGGTGTAAATTCGGGATCTGGATTGATGTTCATGGCAACTCCCACAGCCCTGGATGCTCGGATATCACCGAGAGCTCTCGCAACAGCACCATACGTTGAAACTTTACCCCTTGGAACCTGCCTGACGATTCTGTAAATTTCTTCGAACAGGTCTATCTTCACAGAATCATATTAAAACCCTTTTACATTCAAAAAACTGATGGATTTCATAAAATTCCTGGGCACCGCCGGCGCGAGATTCGTGATGATAAACCAGCTGAGATCATCCGCGGGTACATGGGTATCTCTAAATGGGACAAATATCCTGATAGACCCCGGGCCGGGAACGCTGATAAGATGTCTATCGAGCAAGCCCAAACTCAATCCAAGGCAACTGGATGCTATAATCCTGACCCACAGGCATATCGACCACTCCAATGATGTAAATCTCATGATCGAAGCCATGACAAATGGGGGTTTTAACAGAAAAGGTAAGGTTTTTGCTCCGAGAGACGCGCTTGAGGGAGAACCCGTGATATTCGGTTATGTGAGGGAAGAGGTTGAGGAGGTCGAAGTACTTGAGGAAGGAAAGAGATATACCATTAAGAACATAGAATTTGATACTCCTGTGAGGCATGTTCACGGTGTGGAGACATATGGACTTAACCTATATGGTGATGGTGTAACCATCTCTCTGATATCCGATACCAGATACTTTGAAGGCATAGAGAGGCATTACAGGGGCGATATCCTCATACTGAATGTGGTGAGAATGGAGCCGCGGGAGGATATACTGCACCTCTCCCTCAGAGATGCAGAGAGAATCATAGAAACGAATCGACCTAAACTCGCTATTCTAACCCATTTCGGTATGGGGATGCTGAGAGCAAAGCCATGGAAACTTGCGGAGGAGATGTCAAAAAGATTAAATCTTAACGTTATTGCAGCCAATGATGGAATGATGGTGGATGTTGAGAAGTACAAAACAAAATGATATCAAACTCTTTCCATACAGACCGAGAAGGTATCAAAGAGAAATAGTCGAAACTATAAGAGAATGTCTTGAAGAGAGAATACCCCTCGTCCTGGAATCGGGTACGGGGTCGGGAAAAACCGTGTGCGCGGTTTCTCAGTGTCTCGATTTCTCCATAAATAACGATAAGAAAATCCTATATGTAACGCGAACAAACGCCCAGCAGAGACAGGTCATAACGGAAGCGAGGAAGATAAGAGAGGTTTTCCCAGATACCAGAGAAAATATATTTGCTGTTGGTGTGCAGGGCAGAGCGCATACCTGTTTGCTTGCGAGAGATGACCCCGAGTTGAGCAAGGGCTCTGCGGAGGAACTTGCGAGATTCTGCTCGGAGATGAAAAAGGGGAAAAGAAAGAAAAAATGTCGATACTTTGAAAAACTCGGTGAAAACCCCGATTTGCTTGAGGATATAAAGGAGTGGATAAGAGAAAAACTTCCCACGGTAGAAGAGATTGTCGAAAGATGCCGTGAGTCGAAAGTGTGCCCCTACGAGATAAACAGAATGATGATACCTTACGCGAACCTCGTTGTCGCTCCATACATCTACGTCTTTGATGATAACCTCAGGAACTTGATAATCGATCTTATGGGAAAAGGAGAAGAGGATATAATACTGGTCGTAGATGAAGCCCATAATCTGCCAGAATATCTGAGAAGTTTACTTTCTTCATATCTGAGTGTATACGCCACAAATCAATGCCTCAGCGAGAGCGAGAGGTATGGAGACCCATTTATCTTCAAAAATCTGAAACTGTCGGAGTTCCTTCTCGTTGTCAGGGATGTTATAGATCAGATCAGGGGAGAATTTCTGAAGGGAAACAACCATGACGCTCTGCTTCCGGATGATTATTTCGCATCTATCCTCTGCGAGAGATTCGATATAAGGGAGAAGGATCTGAGAGCCATTGGAGAACAGCTCATAATATATGGCGAGGAGATAAAGGATATAAAGCAGAGAGAGGGGAAATTACCGAGGTCTTACATACATAAACTTGGGGTCTTTCTCCTGTCATGGCTTGATATCGGTGATGGAGATTTTGTGAAACTCGTGGTTGATGAGACCGATGGGAAGAATCCCAGGATCGAGATATACTGTCTCGATGCCTCACTTGCTGCGGCGCCTATTGGAAAATTTTACACCTCTATTCACATGTCGGGAACATTATCGCCTCTGGAGGAGTACAGAGATTCCTTAAATCTGCCGCCAGACACGAAACTCGTATCCTTCCCATCTCCATTTCCAAAGGAGAACAGAAAGATAATCTACTCTCCGCTCGTATCAACCAGATATGAAGAGATAAAGTTCTCCGAAGAGATGATAAACAGGATAAAGGATATTATTGTAGAGATATGCAACACCTTCAACAGAAATATCATTGTCTTCTTTCCGAGTTTCGAGTTGATGAACAGATTTCTGGATGGCGGTCTAATAAAAGACATAAAGAAAACCATCTACGTTGAGAGAAGAGAGATGAAGCAGGATGAACTCATGGAAACGATTTTAAAGTTCAAAAAGAGAGGGAGCAGGGGAAATGTTCTTCTCTCTGTTGTTGGAGGAAGGATCAGCGAGGGGATGGATTTTCCCGCAGAAGAGCTTGAGATAGCCATAATAGTCGGAATTCCTTATCCAAAACCCACATCGAGACAGAAGGCTTTGCAGAGATACTATGATGCAAAATTTGGGAAGGGATGGGAATATGCGATAAATGCGCCGACGGCGAGAAAACTTTTGCAGTCCATAGGTAGATTAATCAGAAATGAAACCGACAGAGGTATAGCCATTATACTGGACAGGAGAGCACCCAGATTCAGGAAATATCTCGGTGTGATGAAAGTTTCTGCCGATACAATCAGAGATATCGGGAACTTTTTGGAAGAAGATTAGGTATACCATCTTCTATCTCATATGTGACCTCGCACTTTTTACAAATCAGTTTTCCTTTCACGATTTCTCCGTTCTCTTCCTTCTCTACCTTGAGTTCGAGATCTCCCTTACATACGGGACAGCATATTATATCCAAGGTTTCTCTTTTCATTTCATCCCTCCAGCATGAATCTTTTCCTTTTCTTCATATCGTTGTCCCATATAAAGCCCCATTTCGTTTTTCCAGATTTCCTCTCTTCCTCCACCTTCTGCAGATGGTATTTGAGATGTGCATCCACGAAATCCGCATAATGCAGAGCGAGTGCTTCAACAAATCTTGGTATCTGTGGAGAACCCCACTCATGTTTCCCATGGTGACTCAGTACCATATGCAATAATTTCATCTCCAGATCTTCGGGAAAATCCACACCCTCGGAGCGTAGCTCTTCTATCTTCTCCTTGATTATTTTATATCCGAGAACTATATGCCCCGAAAGAATACCTTCATCCGTTTTATCGATGATGTAAGATGGCTGGTACTCGAGAGCTTTTCCTATGTCGTGCAGCAGGGCGCCGGCGATCATCAGGTCTCTATCCAGTTTGTCATTTATCCTTGAGAGAGCGTCACATATTCTTGCAACGTTCAGAGAGTGCTCCAGATTGCCACCCAGATAGTTGTGGTGATGATTGAGAGAGGATGGGACATTTGAGAATCTTGTTATCAGTTCTCTGTCTTCAAATATTTTCTCGAGAAGTTTTCTGATATACCTGTTTTTTACACTTCCGATGTAGTTCCTTATCTCCGTCATCATTTTCTTTATGTCTTCTTCGGCAAGAGAGGGAACGAAATCTTCCACGGAAACCTCACTTTTGTCCAGTTTTTTGATGTTGCTCTGTTCCCCCAGCAGAATATATTTTTCTTCCGGGTCACCCACAACAACTCCATCTTTGATGAGTATAACTTCGCCCACATTCAGATTTTCTATCAGATCACTACCCTCTTCATCGGGTATAACGAGCTTTATTCTACCACTTCTATCACTCAGAATCAGGGTATTTCTGTCAATTCTATCGGCGATCATGAACATCTCATCAACGATATCACCGCCTTTTAGATCCTCAACAAATACCTGTTTTCTTTTTGTCTTCATTTTCAACCACCGACTCTGTAGGTCTTATTCTCTTCAACCTGGATGGTTTTTGCTGGCAGATCACCAAACAGATCCGGTCTCTCCGTATGGATGGGGTAAACCTCCTTCGGTTTAATTTCGTTTATCATGCCGATTATGTCATCGCCATATGCGTGTCCCGAGCAGTGGGCGTGAACATATTTCAAGTTGAAGAGTTTCAACCATTCCATCATTCGTTCGAAGGAAATTTCCATCTCCTCATTGAAAGGTTCGGACAGGGAGTGGATGTATATCCCCTTCTCCGGTTTGAGGTCTATGAGCGTGGTGAAGTACCAGTAGTTCAGAACAACCATGTAATCTTCCGGCTTTTTCGATATCTCCTCGGCGGTTATTATGTTTGGATAGTTCAACCTTGATTTTATATAAGGTTCTGATGCATAATCGTAATCTGCATAGGTACCCGTTCTCATTTTGGGCTTGAGGAGAAGTATATGGTCATCCCTACTATCCGGAACATCGAGTTTTTCATCCCTATGGTATCTCTCGAGGAAACACGCATGTTTAAAAGAAATCACCAGAAACTTGTCCTCTTCTCTG
Organism: uncultured Thermoplasmatales archaeon; assembly: GCA_964432835.1. GTDB lineage: Archaea > Thermoplasmatota > E2 > DHVEG-1 > B18-G2 > B18-G2. The sequence goes on from CAYSPA010000008.1 coordinate 8,533, forward strand.
GCTATCCTGTAAAAGGTCCTCACTCTATCGACATCCTTGAAATTGAAATCGATAATGGCTAATCCTTTGGCTTTTTCTAATTCGGCTTTTGCTTTGATATACACCTTCTCTTCTGATTCATCCCCCTTTCTCTCATGTATCCTTGTACCCTCTGTTATCATCGCAATGGGCTTCGCTTCCTTTGCTTTCTCTATGAAGTCAACGGTGAGTTCGGGATTTGTTCCGTGCATTCTAAAGTCTCCAGTATAAACTACAGCACCCTCAGAGGTATATATTATGAATCCATATGCCCCGGGAACGCTGTGATCCACATGAACGGGTTCAATTTCGACAGAATCTATGAGCAGTTTGTCTCCAGTTCTGAACAGCACAAATTTTCTCTTGATGGGTTCATCTCTTCTGCCGGGAATTATCGGTCTTTTTTTGAAATCCACAACCTCATTTTCTATATTTCTTCTGCTCTGCTCATTCACCGCATCCAGAATCGCCTTACAGGTTTTTCCGCAGTACACCGGTATGTCTTCATGGAGAAAGGAGATGTAGTTTGCATGATCCGCATGCGCATGCGATAAAATCACTCCAGAGATTTCCGGTTCCTCCGGTTTTCTCCCGAGATGAACGAGCAGATCCTCTCTGTAGATACCTCTGATATCGGGAATGAGATTCGTTGCAAGAAAATCACCAATTCCGTTTGCGGTCCTTGGGGGCAGAAATTCTTCAAAATATTTTGCTCTTCTGGAAAAACTCACACCAAAATCCAGAAAGATTCTGCAATCTCCATCCTCCAGCAAAATTTTGTTGCCACCTATCTCTCCTACCCCACCATAGAATGTCAGCTTGACCATGCTACTCCACCAGTTTATGCCCGCAGTTGGGACAGAATCGAGGATTGCCCGTGAGTTTTGTGCCACAGTTGGGGCATATACCTGGAGAGCGACGATTTTCTTCCTCGAGCTCCACCTTTATGTTGAATCTCTCTGCATCCCTGTATGCATCAAACGATGACAGTAACGAGAAAAGCAGATAGATGGGAACAGAAATGTATACCGGTGGAAGTACAATACTCACTGCGCCGAGATAGATAAACCAGAAAATCATCAGTACTATTCCGATTCCTATTTTGAGATTGTTGACACCAGCATACAGTTCACCCAAACCCCACACGAGGAAACTATATATGGCTGCTATGAATCTGTTCTTTCTCACTTGGGGCATGAAGTAATGTATACCGAAATGGGATTTTAAAGTTTCAGATAAAAACTTTATATCATAATTTTTGATACTGAAAAAAATAATCTGGAGGAAAGTCAGGATGGTGGCGTTCACGGAGTGGTATGAGGGCGGTTATGGTGTGAGTTTCAGGATAAAGAGAAGGATTTTCGAAAAACGATCAAAATTCCAGAAAATAGAGGTTTACGAAACCGATGGTTTCGGCAAAATGCTGGTTATTGATGGTGCAATCCAGTTCATAGAGAAATGGGAAAAAATGTATCATGAAATACTCGTGCATCCCGTGATGCTTGCCCATCCCAACCCGAAGAATATACTGATCATAGGCGGCGGCGACGGCGGCGCACTGAGGGAGGTCTTGTTGCATGATGAAGTGGAAAAGGTGAAGGTCGTGGAGATTGACAAAGATGTTGTGGATGTGACGAGAGAGTACGCTCCAATAGATAACGGAGCTTTTGATAGCGAAAAGAGCGAGCTCATAATAGACGATGGAATAAAATTCGTGAAATCAAGCAAAGAAAAGTACGACATCATTATAGTGGACTCCACAGACCCAAAAGGTCCCGCCAAGGAGCTATTCAACATTCCTTTCTATAGAGACTGCTACAGGGCACTAAACGATAAGGGCTTGATGGTCACACAATCTGGGGGTGCATATTTCGATAAGGGGATAAGTATCATGGTGTGGAGGAATATGAGAGAGGTTTTCGATAAAGTACATCCGTTTTTCTTTTCGGTCATAGGCTACGCCCCATGCTGGGGATTCACGGTTGGTGTAAAGGGCGATATCGATTTTCTCAAAATAGACAAGAGAAGGGGTGAAAAACTAAAGACCGAATATTATGACCCCAAGCATCATGAAAGGATGTTGTTTTTGCCGAGAAATTTCAGGGAAATGATCGAAAATCTATGAGAGATTTGATGACATTCAGGTTCTCTTCGTCACTCCTTACACCATCCATAGGAGTTTCAAGTATCATCGGCTTGTTTCTGAGTTTTCTGTGATTTACTATTCTCCTGAATCCATCTACACCTATTTCCCCCAGACCTATATGCTCGTGCCTGTCCCTGTTTGAGCCGAAGGGATATTTGGAATCATTGAGATGGATTAATTTTAACTTGTTCATGCCTATCCTTGCTTCAAATTCCTCTACCGTTCTGTCCAATCCCTCCTCACTTTTGATATCATATCCGGCTGCAAAGAGATGGCACGTATCGAGGACGACACCGCTTTCTACAACGGTGTTATCCAAGATATACTCAATGTGCTCAAATTTGGAACCTATGGTGTTTTTGCTTCCCGCCGTCATTTCCACAAGTATCTCCACATCTTCGAGATAATTTGATAACGAGTTCAATGCGTTAACTATATTCTCCAGTCCAACCTTTTCTCCTTTGCCTAAGTGTGAGCCGGGGTGTATCACTATGTACCTTATACCCAGCAGACCAACCAGTTGGGCTTCTCTCTTTATCGAATCTATACTTTTCATGTAAACAGTTCGATTGGGCGATGCCAGATTCACGAGATATGATTGATGAACAAAAACCGGTTTAATATCATATCTGCGATAGTTGTATCTGAATTTTTCGATCTGCTCATCGGAAGGGAATCGAAAGTGCCAACTCCTCGGTGAGTGGGAGAAGATCTGTGTACAGTTGCACCCCATCTGAAAAGCTGTGTCAAATATTTTTTCTATGCCCCTTGCTATGGATAGGTGGACGCCGAGTCTATGCATCTCCAGAGAACTCTTCGAGTGCTTTTTTCACCTCCACAACGTAGGTCATCGCCGGCCCGCCGCCCATCAGTATCGCTACAGATGCTGCCTCCAGTATCTCCTCTTTGGTTGCACCCGCTTTGAGCGCCTTGTTCACATGGATGGCTATACAGTATTTACATCTTGCGGTTATGGCCGTCGCAACCGCTATCAATTCCTTCGTTTTGGTATCGAGATTTCCTTCCTTCAGAACGGTATCCATGAACTCTTTGAAATGCCTCATGCTCTGTGGCTGCTCCTTGGACATGAGTTTGAGCATTTCCATAACCTGCTCTATGGCTTCCTTCATTTCTCCCATATTTTTCACCTGGACAAGAATGGGTGAAGCATTTTTATTGTTTTTCCATTAAATCAGGGCTTTATCCTCTCCATTGATATATATCTTATCTTCTCGGAAACAACAGCCAGAACATACACCTTTCTTACAGAATGGGCAAGCCTTATTCCTCTGCTCATATTAGGCCATGTGCTTTTAAAGTCTGGTTTGACCACATCGATGAGATACTCGGCATGATATCGTCTGGGGTCTCTCTCATAAGCCCTGAAATGGGTGCCAAATTTATATCCGGTTTTCACGCATACGTTTCTCTCTCTAAGATCCTTATATACCTGGTATCTGATTTCTATATCGGGCTGGTATGCCTTTGATATCTCGATAAGCTCTGGAGAGCCCAGTTTCCTGTTATGCCGGTAGACATCTAGAATGCCTCTGCTCACGAGATAAAGCGCCTCTATAAGAGATATGCTTATCTCTCCATTGGATAAGCTACCATAAAATCCCTGCTCGAAAATCTTCTTTTCGTCGCCCTTGACTTTAACCATTACCAAATCCCTGAGTAAAATGCCCCTGCAGTGCAATCCCTCAACATCTTCAAATTTTCCTTTGGGTTCTATCTCCTCTATCTTGTAGTAAGTTACCTCTCCCTCCTCATCCACCACCCCTACCCACAACTCTTCTATTAGTGGGTCAATCCGTTCTATATATCCAACCATCCTGTCTATCGTGAACTCCTCCCTCTCGCCAGCACAGACAACGAATATATCTCTCTGTTGCGGTCTTTTTGGTTTGAGTCTGTAATCAACACCTTCGTTTTTGAGGTCATGGAAACACTTTACTCTGTATCCCCTTTTTCTCAGATCCCTGTACACGATGAATTTGTGACCAAACCTCTCATCCACGTGGGAAAATTTATCAAAAACCTCCTCTTCTTCCAGGTCTTTACCGTCAAATATTTTCAGCTTTTTCTTTTCCATCAAATACATGGCTTCCACTGGAGATAATTCGAGTTTTTCCTCATCAAACAACCTTCCATAACCTCTCGCATTCAGCGTATTTGCGAGTCTTTCATTGTCCACGACCACTTTATCTCCAGATATTTTTGCTCTCATCTCTACCATAATTCTGGCGGGAAGTCTCTTCTAAATCTCCTCTCGCTTGAGATTATCGATACCATCGCAACGATTGCAAGCAGGATTATACCCAGTATCGCAACGGTCCAGATGAGATACGATATGATTTCCTTTTCACTCGGGAAAACCCTGTTTGCCGGATTTATCGGTGGTATGCCTTCGAATCTCGATGTTTTTTTCTCTATTGGAGAAACCGCCAGCCGCAGGGCGCCGGCTATCATCTGTGCATATCTGTAATCCAGCATGGAATTTATGGCAGATTCACCCTCCAGCGACTCCGCATACTCATAATAACTGACCGCAAGGACGGGTTCTATTCCCTTTCCCCTGCACTTCCCTATCTCGGCTGCGGCTTTATCCTTCGTTCTCTCCAACCTTTCTTTAATACTTTCTCCGCCAACCTCCACTCCTATCAACTCCATGGCCAGATTCGCCTCTGCGGTGGCTTCGAGAGATGAAAATAATGAAGCTGCGGGATGAGTCTTTTTCTGCTTTTCTGCTTCCATCAAGGTTTGTTCAGCATCGTTCAGCAACTCCGAATTTTCACCGATTTCCCGAAGAATTATCTTCGAATAGGTCACGGAGTTCTTCGCGAGGTCCAGATACTTTGTTGCAATGTCCTGGAGCTGCGTACCGTTGATCAGTGGTTTATCCTCAAACTGTTTCGATATATTAATCCACCATCCTATACTCAGACATCTTTCCGCGCAGAATGCGAGATTGTAAAGTGCGCCCACGTAATCGCCCTGCCTATAACTCTTCACTGCAGTATCGAACTTATCCTGAGCATCGTATAATCTTTTCTGCGCGGCGCCGACACACTGTAGGGAGACCAGCCCTTTTATCTCTGCACCACTGGCCAGTTTTTTACTATTGTTTACCATCTCCCCGATCAAATCGATCATATCTTCAACAAACTGTTTTTTGTTTTCAGATGAAAAGTACTGACATGCATAAATAACAAATCTTGAATTGATGAGGGACTGGAAGGACTTGCTCATCGAGGAGTAAAACATCTTGCTCTCAAAGGATTCATTTGCTATATGCAGGTCCTCTTTTGCCTCTTTCAGTCTCCGTTCCACATAGGTTCTGTATGTGAAGAAGGGGTACTGATTGGGAATGCTGTATTTCGTTTCGTTAAACAGGGTGCTGGCGTTGTTGTAACTATCCTTGGCTCTATTCAGAAGATGCTCAGCAAGAGGTAACATAGATGTCGTATAGTTTTCTGTTGTTATGTTCTTATCAAATTCTTCTTCCTCAAACCTGTAACCCGTAAAGTAGTACAGAGCATCATTTATATCCTCTACCTCCACAACCTCCATGCCATACTTTTCCATCGCGTATTCTGTAACGTTTATCTGTTTCTTTGTGTAAACCAGCCACCCTCCAACATTCTCTATCACATTTTCATAAACTATACTCTGACCTTTTGGGATCAGAAATCTCTTTGCCCCCACAGAATGTGCAGCATCTATCTTCTCCTTTATACCACCAACGGGACCTATACTTCCATCTGGATTAATCATGCCCGTCATCATGGTTTTATTGTCCAGATCCCATCCCTCCAGAGCAGATATCGTTGCGATCGTCATTATTGCTCCCGCGGATGGTCCACCTATGATGGGGGATGGTGTCTTTATTACAAAGAAGAAATCGTAATTGGAAGGGTCAACACCTGCGAGAGAGCACGCAACGGTCACCGCAAGCCTGGCAGAACCCTGCATGTCAACTTCTGTAAGCGGAACCGTCTCAACAAAAACCTTGCCACTGCATCCCGTCCCATTCTGTACAGTTACCGTTATTGTCGTTGCAACACCAACCATGCCCTGCTCCGTCTCCGCCACCGCCGGAGCATAGACTGTTACGGACCTGTAAAACAGTGTCACCTTCCCCTCTTCAACTGAATGTACCAGTGGTGAAAATTGAAGTATTGTCAGGATGCAAATAACAGTCAAAACCGATTTTTTCATGGATATCTGGTAAAGAAAATCGTAGATATAAATTTTACTTGGAGAGCAATCCCATCCCGAAATAGATAAAACGTGAGAAAACCGTACTCGTCCATTTAAGGGTTATATCCAGGTGTGTCATTGCACATCACTTGGGGATAAAGCCCCAAAGACGAAATACTTAAGAAACAGATTTTCTTTATCTATATCTATCTATCAGATAATTTGTAGGTAAAGAGGATGGAAATGATACAATCTCTGGAGGAGCTGGAAAAGGAAAAGGAAAATCTTCAGAAGAGAGCGGACGAGCTAAGGAAAAAAAGAGATGAGCTCAATAAGAAATCGAAAGAGCTCACCGAAGAGAGAGACGAACTAAGCGCGAGAATAAGGGAACTGAGGGTGAAAATAAGAGAACACAAGATGAAAAGAGATGAGCTCAATCAAAGAGTGAAATCTGCCAAAGAAAAAAGGGCTGAATTAAACAGATTGTACCAGAGGGCTAAAAGAAAGTTGAGGGAGTTGGAGAGAAGGAAATCTCTTTCTCTTGGAGTTAATATAGAGAAACTCAAGAAACAGTTGAGACGGCTGGAGAACGAGCAGATGACCCAGCCGATGTCCCCCCAAAAAGAAAAGGAAATTGTGGAAAAAATATCAAAACTGCACGCAAAACTTAAAGAATGCGAAGAAAAGATTTCTCGGGATATACGATTGAAAAGGGCTTATGAAGAACTTAACCGGGCAAAAGAGAGAGCAGAAAGGCAACACGCAGAGGTAGAAGAGCTGGCCGAGAAGGCACAGAAAGAACACGAAGAGATGCTGAGATTGATAGGAGAATGTGATGCCATATCGAAGAGGATCGAGGATATACAGGAGAAGATAGTTTTTACAAAGATAGAGGCTGATAACGCACACAGGCAGTTTATCGAGTGTGTGGATAAGATTCACCGGCTCGAGAGAAGGATTCTATCCCTCAAAAGATCCGGAAAAAGAAAGGAAGATATCACCATCAAGAAAGAGGCGAGCGAGATTTTTGAGAGATTTAAGAGGGGAGAAAAACTCAGCACGGAAGACATTCTCCTCCTCCAGAAAGCTGGTTTTATATGAATATGGTGTGGGGGATTGGTACGAATGCAATGTGAGCTGTGTGGAAAGAAGGTGGATACGGTAAAGTATGTTATTGTGGATGGAGCAAGAATGATGGTCTGCGAGAACTGTGCAAAACTTGGCGTTCCGGCGCCGCCGCCGGCCGAGAAACGCCTGCAGGAAGTTAGTTGGAAGAGAAGAATTAGCAAAACCGATGAAAAAATCTTTCAGAGTATGAACAGGGTGCTCGTTCCAGACTGGGCTGAAAAGATAAAGGAGGGTAGAATCAAAAAGGGATGGACAAGGGAAGAATTATCCGCGAAAGTGGGTGAGCCGGTCAATGCCATAGCCAAGATGGAGAACGGTGATCTGAGACCATCGGATGAAACCGCGAAAAAACTGGAAAAATTGCTCGGTATAACACTCTTCCAAGAAGTCAAAGAAATTGAAGTAACACCTTCTTCGTCGAGCGAACGCAGAGGTTTGACGATAGGCGACCTCATAAAGCTCGAGAAAGAGAAGGGAACGAAGTAAACGGTATTATAAACGGTACATTAAGCTCCTCCAGAGTTGTTCATGCTCGGGTTGGATGTATCTAACGGAGAGGAGATGAACCTTTCAAAAATGCGGGAGCCTGTGGAATATGGAGAGTACAGTACTGAAAAAATATAGAAAGGCGGGAAAAATCGCGGCCGAAGCCAGGGATTACGGAGCTGGTCTGATCAAAGCCGGTGCAAGACTTCTCGATATAGCTGAAAAAGTTGAAAAAAGGATTTACGAACTGGGTGGAAAACCGGCTTTTCCCGTAAACATCTCCATAAATCGCGTTGCGGCTCATTTTTCACCGAAACTCGACGATGTGAACCTCGAGATCAGAGAAGGGGATGTCGTCAAACTGGATGTTGGCGCGCATGTAGATGGTTATATAGCAGATACTGCGCTAACGGTGGAGGTTGATGGCGATAAATACGATCGATTGATAAGATCCTCAAAAATAGCGCTCGAAAGAGTCATCGAACATGTAAAATCGGGTGTGGAGGTGGGTAAGATAGGAGAGATCGTTTACGAGAGCATAAAGAAAGAAGGATTCAATCCGATAGAGAACTTATCGGGACATGGTCTTGGGAGATTCAAACTCCATACGGGTGTTTCTATTCCGAATATTCCCACGGGTAGCAGGAGAAAATTGAAAGAGGATGAAGTTGTGGCGATCGAGCCCTTTGCCAGCACGGGAAAAGGGCATGTGGAATCAAAAGGATGGAGCAACATATATCTTTACATGCATCCCCCCGTACTCAGGGATGTGAGACTGAAATTCCTTGCGAAGAGATTGAAAGAAAAATTTGGAAGCTTGCCCTTCGCAGACAGGTGGTTTGTAAGAGAGTTTCCGAATCTGAAAATCGGTCTGGAAAAGCTGATATCCCTTGGATGCGTGTATCACTATCCCAGACTCGTTGATGATGGCATAGTTTCCCAGCACGAGCATACCATCATTGTAACGGAAGATGGCTGTGAGGTGATAACATAAGAAAAACGAAGGTTATCCGGTTTGAAGAGCTCAGTTTTACAAAAATAGAGGAACTTGACAGGAATAAGAGCATCATTATTATCCCAGTGAGTCCGCTCGAAGCTCATGGACCCCATCTCCCCATCGGAACAGATATGTTGATAACGGAAGAGATTTGCAAGGAAATGTACGGGAGAATAAAGAGGAAAAGGAGGAGCATGACTCCGGTGATGTATCCCTTCCAGGCTTTTGGATACTGTGGAGCCAATAAAGATGTTATGGGAAGTGTATCCGTCGATGTGAGAGCATTTGGAAAAATATTGCACGATACCCTCAAAAGCCTGGCAATGCAGGGGTTCAGATACTCCGTTATTGTTACCTTTCACCTTGACCCTTTCTACATTAAAGCGATACACAAATCTATAGATAAGGTAGAGAGAATATACGGCATGAGAGTTGCCGAACCCGTCTCAAAATTCTTTTATTTGAAGGGAGATATATTTCATGCCGGAAAAGAAGAGACGTCCATAATGCTCTATCTTTATCCCTACCTGGTTGATAAGACATACAAATCTCTCGAGGGGGTTGAAATCGAGTTTTCCCTTCTCGATTTCAGAAAAACCCTTCGCGAACTCGGCGCCAAGGATGCATATATGGGGAATCCCTCTGAGGCATCTACGGAGCATGGAAGGAAACTCTTCAACGACCTGGTTAATTTCTGTGTGGAATCGGTTTTTGAGCTGATCGAGGGAGAATACAGAAATTTTATACCGCGACACCTCAAGTATTTGCCCCTGTTTCTTCAGAGGAAATAGAAGGAAATTGAGTGAATGAGAAGATCTAATCGAATCTTTCCAGCATTGCGGCGATCAGAATAGGGAGAGTTATGGTAGCATCACCCATAACCGTTACATGGTGGGCTTTTTCTTTTATCTTTCCCCAGGATATGGCTTCTCTGGTCTGAGCGCCGCTTAAACTTCCATCATATTCAAGAGCGGTGGTAAGATAAACCGCATAGTCCAGACCCTCCTTGAACTGATTCCACCATATCAGGTGGTGTTTTGATATCCCACCACCAACAATTATTCCTCCCGTCTTTCTACTTTCAAAGATTATATCGCAGAGGTTTTGCTCATCCTTCAGCAGGTCAATCGAAAAGTCCCTGTGGGTTTGATAGAATAACCATAATTGCGAACCGACGGCGCCATCCGTGATGCCCGGAACAAAGATGGGTATTTTGTTTCTGTATGCCTGATATACGATGGACTCCTCCTTTCTCTTCTCATCTTCGAGATGTTTTCCAATTTCCCATATCAAGTCTCGAGTTGACCAGCTTTTTCTTTTTTCATAGAGTTTTTCGATGATGGGCTGGAGTTTTTCTTCCAGTATCTTTCCATAAGACTCCACTGGAACGAAGATGTTGCCTATTCTGTGAATGTTCTTTCTGTGGAGCTCTCTGTCATCCGCGAAGAAGGAGCCGTGAAAGTAATCTTTCCAAACTCTGGCAAGGTCATGGTCGAGGGTTCCGCATGTCGTTATTATTACGTCCACCCACTTTCTTTTCACCATCTCTGTGATGACCCCTCTTGTACCTGTAGCGACTATACAGGCTGGGAACGAAAGGAAAACCCTGGTTTCCCTGTCTTTTATCATTCTCTCGATGATATCTGCAGCCTCGGAAAGATATCTGGATGTGAATCCTCCCGACTTGCCGAACTCATGTAGAAGGTCATCGAGGGTCATTCCCTTTTTCAGAGCTATATCTTCCACGATTTTCACGAGCATTCCACCTTCAGTATATTGCTATTGCACCATAGCCAACGCAGGAATCCGATGGGATAACTTCATATGAATTACCATATTTTAGCAGTATACCTTTCTCAGCACCAAGTTTTTTTGCAGCGACGAGCATGGATGCCACACAACCGTATCCGCACATGCTTATACGGTATTTTTCCACTCTTTCAATGAGCAGTTTCGGATCTATATTGAGAATGGCTTCTATCGCTTTCTCATCCTGCTCCTTGGCGTATTCATCCACTCTTTTTCCAGAGGGCGGATGCTCGAAATAATGGAATCCCACGTGTGAGAAGTCCGAACTTGCTATCACCATTATCTTTTCTTCGCTTTCCTTTATCACGTCCCCTATAGCGTTTCCAACCTCTTTTGATGTTTCGTAATCCTGCATGGCCATACAGATTGGAACTATCGTAAATTTTTTCTCTCCATGCATGTACTGCAGGAAAGGGATCTGGACTTCGGCACTGTGTTCGTACATATGAGCACTTTCATCCACATCTATTATACCGCCAGACAGTTTTTTCACTACCTCCGTACTTATCTCGACGTCCCCGAGAGGCGTTCTCCATTTTCCAGATGGATAAACAGATACTCCAGACCCCATACCTCTGTGGTTTGGACCTATGATGATGTAAACATCAGCAAGACCATTTTTTGCTATCTCCATATAAGAATGCGCCGCTATCGCACCAGAGAACATGTATCCAGCATGAGGTACAACGACGCCCTTCAGACCTTCCTTTCCGCCTATTTCCGGCAGGGCGCCCGGTCCCCGGCTGCTGTCAAGAAAGCATTTCTCTATTTCTCTCAGCAGGTCTTTTCTCGTACCGGCATAGAACTGTCCAGCCACCGCGGGTAACCTGAGCATGAGATGATATCTCCTTCCGCCTATTAAACTTTTAAATGACTCTGGCGATCCCGGCCATGAAGAGTTCATTGGGTCTTTGCCGGTTGTGTTTTCGTCTTTTGTTTGGAAGACATTAGAATGTGCCTGCCATGGTAAGAGGTGAGCAGAAGCAGAACAACGACGAATCATCTTCTTCTCTTTCGTTCTTTTATGCGGTTGTTCTTAAAAGACCGGAAATGGTTGTTGGCATTTATTCCGCAAGATGGAGTGTTGAGAAATTTAACTTTCACAAAGTCATGGTATGGGTATCTTCCTCAACCACTCGAGGTCGCTTATATAAAGCTGTCTTATATCATCGAGCTGATATCTCAGCATAGCCAGTCTTTCGAGACCCAATCCCCAAGCGAGAACCGGATTTCTCACACCCGCTGGCATGGTTACTTCCGGTCTGAATATACCACTGCCTCCAAGCTCCATCCACCTCCCATTCCAGTATACCTCTATCTCCATGCTTGGCTCCGTGTATGGGAAGTAGGCTGGTCTGAACCTTATTTTTTCGAAACCCATCCTTCTATAGAATTCCTTGAGAATTCCAATGAGCTGTCTGAAATTCGCCCCCTCTTCGTGTATTATGCCCTCAATTTGATAGAATTCTGGCAGATGCGTTGGATCGAGATTCTCTCTCCTGAAAACTTTACCTATGGAGAAAACCTTTGCCGGTGGATCTGGGTTCCTGTAAAGATATTTTATGGTGTTCACGGTGGTATGTGTCCTCAAGAGAATTCTTCTGGATTCCTCCTCAGAAAAGGGAATTCTCCATCCCTTTGACCCTATGTTGGAACCGTTCTCGTGAATTTCTTTTATGGTTTTCAGAAGTTTTTCATCGATATCATCCGCTCTCAAATTCTTGCAATACAGGGTATCCTGCATGTCTCTTGCTGGATGGTCCTGGGGAATGAAAAGGGCATCCATGTTCCAGAAGCACGATTCAACATAGTCTCCTTCAATTTCTTCAAAACCCATTTCAAGAAATATATCTCTTACCTCCTCCCTGAGAAGTGCCAAGGGATGCGGCTTCCCACCATATATTGGCGATACGAAAACATCTATACTGTACGGTCTTATCGTCTTTTCTTTCCATATCCCCCTTCTGATAATATCCGATGTGAGCTGTGTAATTTCCTCCTTTATCTCTATACCCTCTTTCAATAGCTCCCTGCCCTTATCCGTGAGCTCAGCTTCCACAACAGTTTTCTCCTTCTCTTCTATGACGCCTTTCCTCGCCTTCAATGACCTTATCCTCTCATCCTCTACCTCCAGCCAGTCTGCTTTACCTAAAGCTGAAAGCAATTCTTCCTCGGGTAAGGTGACTCTGCTTTCCTCTCTCCCCTTATCGGACAATCTCAGCTTTATTTTGCCAGCATCCTTTTCAATGACTGCCCAACCCCTCTTTTTGAGCCATCCTATAGCTATCGGTATCTCGTAATCATCCAGAACGGTTTTTAAATCCCCGACTTCTATCTCCCCCCTCTCAAGAAGTAATTTCAGGGCTCTTCTTTCGGGTAAACCCTTATCCATCAGTTTTTTGCCTTCTTTGCCGAGGGAATACATCTTCCTGACATACTCTTTCAGTTTCACCAGACCTTTGAATCTTAACCAAGAAAGAGCATTCATCACCTCGCTCTCGTTTTTAAAACCGGATATCTTCAAAATATCCTCGGGCTTTCCCCTACAGCCGAGTTTCTCCAGGGCAAGCAGGACCCTTTTCTCGTTTGCGGACAGTTCCATCTCCTTAGAATTCTTTACCATGGATATCACTTTCAAACTCTGTTCTTGATGTGAGTAGGAGAACCAAAGCGGTCAGAGAAAGTATGGGACTGACAACCAGAAAACCAAATGAGAGGATACCAAATATGGAACCGATAACCGAACCCGTCAGGGACATTTTTTTCAGAGCACAGTATGAACCCGTTGCACAGATTATCGAAAAGGCGGTTATAATGATCGTCGAGATGAATATGTAATTTCCGGGTACAAAGCTGTATGGTGTGACCACCTCCGCTTTTGGATAAAGGTAAAACATAATCACCGTCAGTATCCCCACAACGGAGCTTATCGCAAGAAGTATCCCGGCTGCAACCGGGCGATTTGACAGATCTTCGGGAACTGGAAGAATGGCCTTTCTTGCTCCTCCGTACTCTATCCATTTTACATCCCTCTTTTTGGTTTTTCCAATTCTCACAATGAACCTATTGCCACACTTCGGGCATTTTACCTCTTTATCTGTCTCTTTTTCACCTTCGACAATGAACTTGAAAGAACATTTTGGACAGGTAACCTTTCCTTTCATCCCACATTCCGTTTAAGTGAAAGAGGTTTAAGTAGATTTCTAAATTGTCGCAGGTTCTCGAACCAAATAAAAGAGAAAGGGAGAAGGTAATCCCTTGATTTACTGGACGAAGATGAATGGACCTAGCACGAAAGCCCTTGCACCTACAGTATCACAGTCATCTAGTGTAACTGCTACATCTACTGATCCAAATCCGAGGACAAAGTTTGACTCTATCGTTGTTTCTTCTCCGATTCCTAGAAGTCCGATCTCTCCATGGGTCTCCTTACCTGTTAGTATAAATCCTCCTTCAATATAGATGGTCCATGAGAGGGCTGCAAAGTCACAGGAGCAATTGTTTTTAACCTTAGCCGTTATTTTACCGATATGTATTCCCTTTGGTATTTCCACAGCGGGACAACATGAGCTCTCCGGCTCCCCTGTTAACTCACTGTCATACCAAAGTATGCAATTTAACGTCTCTTCCCAGGAGAAAGGTTCCTCCTCTGGTGGAGCATCGGGGTTAAACTCTATCGGCTCCGTGCTGATCATATATCCTGGCAGTTCATCGCATCGTCCATTTGTAATAACATAGCTTTCCTGCGGAGGTCGTGGATTTTCAAGAAATTCTCTCAGATTAATGACAACATAGATCTCCTGGATTTCTCCAGTCGGATCTCCGATAAATGGAATTACTAGGTCATCCGGTATGTAGTGATTGAAGACATACCTCATTGGAAGGAGTTCCCATTTTTCGGTATTCTCATTATAGACTGGATAAACAAGTTTAGTGTGCTCTACATTCCTACATGGCGCGTCCCAGTAGAAATCGAAAGTAATATCGTTAACAACGAGGTCATTGACTTTTTCTGGAATGTAACCTTCCCATGTCTCACAGGATCTTACATATCCATCAAATAGCAGTTTTATCCTTGCGCAATCGTGAGTTGCATAAACCCTCAGCTCACCGCCTGGACATCCTGGATAAGAGAAATGATACCTCCACATTGGCAGTTTTGGTGATTCTGAAACTACGAAATCAATTTCTCCTTTCAAAGTCTTGTTTGCTGACGAGGTATAGACAATATCCGGCCATCCATCGTTGTCATTATCGGTTATTGTAGCTTCGACCACTTCTAAACCTTTATTGTCTCCCCTTTGTATCCCGTTTTTATCCAGATATGTCTGTATACCATCGTCTGCAATCCATAGACGAGGCACACCTAGTACTTTCCCACATCCAATTACTCTCACCCAATGTCCTCCTGCGGGGTGGGAATGATCAGACCACGATATCCCTATTTCTACATCCTCACATTTCTTTATCTCCTTGCATATCCAGTCGAAAGTCACTTTACCATTAACGCTTTCGTCCTTAGAGGTAATACCATGTCTGGTGAAATCTCCATTTATGCCTATACCACCCTGGTGCTTATGGACTAACTTATCTGCAAGCCCGTTATCTTTCAAGTATTTAAATTTACCTTCCATAAATTGTGGATCGCTTACTGGAGAACCACACCATCTAGCTATAACACCCCTATTCATGGCTGTATCAAGCTGACCCACAAGTGTATTGTCACCCTTTAACCCTGGTACATGCTGATGTGGTACATTAATTCCGTATCTATTTTCTAGGTATTGGAGACTGTTGGCTATAGCCATGGGTCCACATTGATTATCTGCACACTCAACGTTTTCGTTGGGCTCTATTGGCTTTATAAAGTGCCAGGTTTCTCCAGAAGGATCAAAAGTAATTGTAATTGGTGTAGAAGGAATTACATCGGTTATTGGTTCGTTTCTTCCCCCAATATTGTAGGTCATTGTACCTACAGGATATACCGTGCGTGGTCCATCATGGAATTCAATAACCGGTTCCTCTGTGAATTCAATGTGCAAAGAGACCGTAGTAACTTCTGTTCCTGTAGATACACCTAAGTCAAAGAAAGTTGTTATGGTATCTATTCCTTCTACCGGTACTATCAATATGTTCTGTATAACCCAACCAGCATCACTGTATCCATTCAGATACCCTTCTTCGATGTCTGTATATTCGATAAATTCATCGACATCTATTTGAAGACGGCCCCAGCTTGTGTCAGTTACTACTCCATCCTCGACGCTAAAATCAAGTTGGCTAAAACTCAATCCCGGTGTAACGGCCGGATGTACGATTATTGTTATGTTAAAACGAGATATTGGTACACCGCACTCCTCGCCAGCATAGAAGGTGATGTTGTAGGTTCCAGCCTGGCCGATGGCAGGCG
>CAYSPA010000009.1:0-23934 GCA_964432835.1 uncultured Thermoplasmatales archaeon
TTTTGCCATTTTCCACCATAATTTTTAAATTTCTGTAAAAAATTATAGAGTTATATGAACGTTGGAGGAAAAATTTATAGACGAAAATTGGAAGGAAAGATCGAGAAATTCTTGGAAAGGAGGGAGATGATAGGGATAAAGGGAGCCAGGCAGGTTGGAAAGACAACCCTGATGAAAATCATCTATGATAGAATCGATGATGCAAAGGCTTTCATAAATCTTGATCTCCTGGACATGAGAAGAACTTTAGAAGAAAATCCACTTGATCTCGTGAGAAGATACAAAGAGGAGGGGAAAAAACTCTATCTCTTTCTGGATGAGATTCAGAGGGTGGAATCGGCTGGAGAGAAATTAAAGGTGATCTACGATGAGTATCCAGATGTCAAGATAATCTTTTCCGGCTCCTCTTCTCTTGAATTAAAAGCCAACATCCTTCCATTTCTGGTAGGAAGAGCATTCATCTTTGAACTCTTCTCCTTTGACTTCGAAGAATTTTTACAGGCCAGAGACCAGGGGCTCGCCAAGGTATTTCTGGAAAAGAAAAAATCCTTCGAGAAAGCTTTGGAAGGCAAAGACGAACCAGAGCAACCTTCATTCGAAAATGAATTTCTCAACCTGTTAGATGAATATCTTGTGTACGGTGGCTATCCAGAAGTTGTCAAGACCAGGGATGAAGAAACAAAAAAGATGATCCTGAAAAACATCGCATCTCTCTACATCGAGAAAGATGTCATAACCTTCTTTGGGATAAGAGATACATCAAAATTTGAAGACCTTCTCAAGATGCTCGCATTCAGAACCGGCTCAATTCTATCCATATCAAGTTTTTCATCTGCTCTAAAAACCGGTTTCAAAAAGATAGAGGACTATATAGAGATCATGAAGCATTCCTATATCATTCATCTCATCAGACCTTTCTATCAGAATCTCGTAACCGAACTCAGAAAATCCAAAAAGTTCTATTTCTTAGATTTAGGTCTCAGGAACTCTCTGATCGATAACTTTTTACCAATAGGCAATCGATCCGATGCCGGCAATCTTCTGGAGAATTTCGTTTTCAGAGAACTTTTAACCTTAGAAGATGCAGATATCAGATACTGGAGAACAACCGGAAAGGCTGAGATAGATTTTATAGTGAGAAGAAGAGATAAAATTATACCCATAGAGGTCAAACTATCTCCAGAAAAGCCAGGAAAAGGATTCTACAGCTTCATCAGCACTTATCAGCCAGAGAACGCATTCATCATAACCTTAAAGGATTTTCACAGAGAGAGGATAAACTCTTGCGATCTCTTCTATATCCCAGCTTACATGATATAGATCAGATTATATCTTTTCTTTGGGCGCTTTATTGCCAAATATTCTCATCATTTCGTTTTGAGCAAATTTTCGACTATTTCCAAGAAATTTTCAGCAAAATCTATCGTGTATTGTGCCTCCTCTCTGTCTGTAGAGATGCCCCCATACTGAATGTTGTGTCTAGTCATTCTTAGTCTGTCAAACGCATCTAGGAGATTCATCAAACTTTTATCTTCTCCATAAAGTTGTCTTAATGCGATTATCAGACAGGTATGGCTTCTTTCCACGTAACCCTTTTTGAAGAGCAAAGCTCGCGCTGCATGAAATATGGAGTTGTAAGCGGTGATTACAGCAACCTCATATTCTTCTATCTCCATATTTCTCTTCGCAGATTTCAGGAATCTACGTGATATTTCTACAGACTTCTCCACCCTTTCTATAGCTCTTGCATCCTTTCTAATCAAATTCCTCCTTATACATTCACCAAGATTCATAATGGAGCACCACTAATCAGAACATGTTTTCTCAGGATGCTCTTTGCAAAGGGATCCTTTTCCCTGATAGATTCCCATTTGTGCAGTGGAAATATGGTGAGCTGAATTTCCTTTCCAATCTTTTTAGATATCCTCACCAATAAATTCCTGTCAACATCCTTTTTATCTCCTATTACCAGGAGGTCGATGTCGCTTTTTTCATCGTATTCACCAGTAGCATGACTACCGTATATCGCGATAGATATTGCATTCCTTGATATCTTATCTATGCCAAGCTCTTTAAGCAAGATAATGATATAAAGTCTCTTCATTTCCTTCACTATGAGGTTATCGTTGTTTAATGAAAATATCCTCATATTTCCTTGCTTTCTGCAAAATAGAATCCCTCTCTTCTCCAGATCGTCACAATATATCTTCACGCTTCGAGGACTGAGTTTCAATCTCCTCGCCAGCTCTTTTAGATGAATTTCTTCATCTGTTCTGCTGAAAAAGTATTCAAGGATTTTGAATAGAGTGTGTTTTCTGAGTAGATCGAGCATAGGTAGTAAACGATCGTTTACTTTAAGAAACTATCGTTTAAATTTTTTACTTAACTTGTACCGTGTTGCCAAACTTGTTTCGATTTTCGTCGAAACATTTATGAAGACCTGCCCAATCCAAAGAAACTTCTCATCTACTGGGCATCTGTAAGAAACCTTTCCAAGGATATCGTTTACTCCACGTTCTCACCGTTGAGTGTGAGAGAGATCGAAAATTCCATGCCACCCTGCATATTTACAGCATACAGTGGTTACAGGTTTTTATACAAAACAGCACCAGCAGATTATGGAGAAGTGTTTGTTTATGCGGATGAAGAATTGATCAGAGAGAGGTTTCCACCAGATGAAAAATCCTCGCCAAACATATTTGTGCTGAAGAGAGATCCCTACATCGAAAAGATATCTACAGATGGAATAGCCCCACCTCAGCTGATTTACGTTGACCTATGGAACCTCAACACTTGGTACGCAGATGAATTCCTAAAAGATTTTGACAGGAGGCTTGAGAATGGATTTCTGGAATGATGTGATCACGAGAAAGAGCTGGGAGGTTTTGAGAAGGCTAAGAAAAGATTATGATTTTGTCGTGATCGGTGGCTGGGGTATTTATCTCTGGGTTCATGCTGTGAAATCAAGAGATGTGCATATCATTATATCGAACTGGAGGGATCTTGAGAGGATCAAGAAGGAGTTTAATGCGAGAAAGAATGATAGATTAAAGAAGTATGAAATAGTCATGGAGGATGTTGACGTCGATATCTATGTTCCTTACTACTCAAGGTTGATCATCCCATGTGAAGATCTTCTTAAGATGACTGTTATCAGAGAAGGATTCAAGACTCCAGAGCCAGAGCCCCTTCTCATACTGAAACAGCAGGCTTATCTTGAGAGGATTGACAGCATGAAGGGATTGAAGGACAGGGTAGATATCATGTCTCTGCTCGTCAATGGAGTCGTTGATATAGATGAGTACAAGGAATTGATCGATAGATATGGAATATCTCATTACAAAGACGAACTGGAAAAGATCGTGAGGAATTCGAAAGAGGAATTCAGGTATCTTGGAATAGACAATCCCAGGGAGATAAAGAAACTGAAGAAGGAATTGCTCGATCTGTTAAAATCCTGATCTTTACCAAAATCCCAGGAGATTTCCAACTGAAAAGAAGATTTTTAAACGATTCAAAGAATCACAGCTTGCATGACGGAGATGTCCACCCGTGAGATGTTGGAGAGATTCGCTGAGGCGGGCCTCTCTGTAAACAAGGAGATGGCGAAAGAGATTGTGAAAAGAAAAGATGCGGTACCATGCATCGCCGATATGCTGAAGGATGAGCGTTACTGGAGAGAAATAGGCGACGGATGGTTTGCAATTCATTCGATCTTCCTGCTCTCAATCATAAGAACGAGGGAGGCTTTCGATGTCTTCAAGTGGATTCTGAGGAACAAAGCGGATGATCTGGAAGACTGGCTCACCGAGGATGTTCCGTCTCTTCTCTTCAACTTCGGAAAGGAATACTTCGATGAAATAAAGGAGCTGGCTCTCGATAAGGATATCGATGTCTTTGCCAGACTCTCCGCAGCCTCGGCGATCTGCGCAATGGGAGTAACAGATGAGAGCATGAGGGAAAAGGTTGTAGAGGTTTGCAAGAAATTCCTCGAGGATGAGAACGAGGAGTTTGTATGTTTGTTACTGCCGGAAGTAGCGGAGATAAAGGATGAGGAACTCTTTGAGATGGTCAAGAAAAAATTCAGGGAATTGCCGTTCGCGAAGAAAGTCACGGATATGGAAGACCTGACAGAGTTACACGAAGGAAGGAGCGGGATACCAGAATATGAGAAATGCCTCAGAGATCCATGGGAGCATTTCTCCGAGGAAAATCTGGAAGAACTGAGAAGATACAATTATTGATCAATGCATATCTGCGCCGGCACCATCTTGATTGTTAATAAAGAACACTCACTTACTCTTTGTTTCCTGAACAATCTTCTCCACGACTCTGGTAAATTCTTCGGCATCTTTGAGAGCGAGGGTGACGTCTTTCTCTTTTACTTCGAAATCCAGACCATAGAGAGCTTCGCGTCTTTCCTTCCTGAAATAATCCAGAGATTGTATAAGATAGTAGGGAATACTGTTTGCGTACCTCTCCTTAAGATAAAGAACGAGGCAGATATGGCTTTTCTCCTGTATTCCATCCTTGTAGAGCAAAGCTCTCGCAGAATGAAACATGGAGGTATATGCATATATCAAAGATGCATCCGGCAGACCTTTATCCAAAGCTTCTTTTCCCATCTCCAATTTATTCTTGGCAATTTCTAAACTTCTCTCTGCCTTTTCATGGTCCGGTTCTATTCTTCTGAGCAATCTCTCTTCGAAGCAATCCTCGAGTTTCATTCTATCACCGGTATATCTCCGTAAAGCGGTATTCCTTTGGTTATAACCTCTCTGTAAAAAGCCCTGTCCCTTTTTGCATGCTCTCTCCATTCGGACCATTCCATTATCACGACCACAATTTCCTTTCCCAAACTTCTCTCAAACTCACTCAAATCCATCTTCCTTTTCTGACCTATGACCAGCAGATCTATATCACTACTTTCATCATCCTCTCCTTTTGCTACAGATCCAAAGAGAACTATGGAAGTGACGGCGGGAATCTTTTCAACAAGATACTCTACGATTCCGCTTTTTTCAATCCTCCTTATCGAGAATGCTATTTTGAGGTGCCTGAAAAACAGACTTCCCATGTTTGCCCTGAGATATCTCATATTTCCTCTTCTTCTCTCCTCCAGAATCCTTTCCTCGACAAGAGCATCCACCACTCTCTTAACGGAAAAGATGCTCAACCCGGTTCTCCTCGAAAGCTCCCTGAGATGGATCTCTTTGTAGGGATGCAGAAAGAAATACGATAGTACTTTCAGGGTCGCTGTATCAAGATTCATAACAATTGTTATACATCTAAAACATTTATAAATTTTGTTTTCCACAGATAACAATCGTTTTCAAATTATAACAAAGCAATAACTTTTGGATTTACTGGACAAAGGATTCATCAAGAGACAATTGTATCTTTTTGTTTTCACAAAAAACTAATTCATTTCAAGAAAGGATACTTCTTCCTCAATTCCTTATATATCTCTTCGCTAAAGTCCAGATTGATGTATACAGCATACCCATGGCGTGTTGGTTTTTTGATGACGATACCCTTATGAATGAGCTCATCCAAAGCTTCTCTAATCTCTTTTATACTGTGCGATGGAAATCCTTTCAGGAGATTGTCTATTAACATATGACCTTTACCAAAGCATCTTTTACGCCAGAGCTTGTAGAGTAGTCCTAACTGATAATCTGTAAACACAACGTCCAAATAGTATAAAATTATTTAACTTTTTTGTTAAATCTTTTGATATGTACGTAAACTTTATAAACCTACAATCTATCTTACTACTACGAATACGAATAATAATATACAATATGTATCTGTATCGTGCACTGTGAAGATGAATATTATGTATGATAGAAGATGGTGTTGGAGGTAATGAAAAATGTTCGTAAAAATATTTGGTGAAAATCCCCAAACAAAAATTCTAGATTTCTTGGCAGATCACCCAGATTATGACTACACTATTACAGAGTTAGCAGAAAAAACTGGAGTAAGTAAGCCAACCACGTATAAAGTCATCAGAAATTTGCTAAAAGAGGGGTTAATTGTAGTTAGCAGAAAGATAGGCAGATCAAAGTTATATAAGTTAAACACCAGAAATGAAATAGTAAAGACCATACTCAAATTTGAGTTTGAGATAGCTAAAAAGATTGCCGACTTGGAGAAGAAAAAGGTGAAGAAGCATCACAAACCCTCACTCGAAATACAACATCTTAAGATCACAACGAGGTAGTTGGCGGTATATTGTATAGAAGGGTAGGATGCAGTTAAAAGTTTTATCTGTTCACAGGAAGAAATCGAGGTTAATTTGAGGTTGTTAACGGAATTTTCTCCATATAAACAAAAAATGGGCCCGCCGAGATTTGAACTCGGGTTACCAGCACCCCAAGCTGGAAGGATACCAAGCTACCCCACGGGCCCGAGCAGAGAACAATCCACTACCATGATTTAAAACTTATCCGTTTTTTCATGCACCGGTAAAACAAAAGGAGAAATAAACACGGGGAGGCCGACGAAGCAGACAGAGCGGCGCCAAGGTATCTGATCCTTCAAGGACACATCGACGAGAGTATAGATAACGCTCAAAGGAAAATTTTCTCTTTAATATCTTTATGGCATTAAAAAATTTTCAATACACGTATACTATCCTCGGCATGATTTCCCGCCGTATCATAAGATACAGCCCTGATCTCATACCTCCCAAATCCTCTCTCGCTCCAGTTGTATACGTATGGAGGTTCGGTTAAATTGGCCACCAGACATCCATCTATATAAAGCTCTACCCTCTGGATACTCAGCTCACTATCATTGCTCTCGATTTCTATGCTCAATTTTCCGATGGCAACGGTTACTTTCGGTAGAGGAAATATCCTCTTTCCAGAGATATACAGTCCACTGCCCGGTTTCACGATATGTACAGAAGGTGGATAGGTATCGTAAAACGCATTAACGGTCACAAAAACAAACTTCGCTATCCCACCACCTTCATAGGATGCGCTCACCATCAGACTGCACGTACCAAAGCCTTCATCGGTGACATTCGCTACAAAGTACGTCTCGAAAGCTTCCCCACCACAGCAATGGAATAGCGAGGTTACCGTCCACATTATCGTGTTATTCTCTATCCGGTCGGGAGTGTACGGAGTTGAGCTGTTTTCCACGTATTCGAGGAATGGTGGAAGATGACACTTTATCTCCACATCGAATAGGTCGTAATCACCAACGTTGTGCACGTACACCCTGAATGTCAGCTGTGATGTTACGGCTACATTTATCTCATCGACCCATTCCTCTTTTACGGGATCCCACATTTCTATCGTTACATCCATATCTGGGCTCGCTTTGTCCTCGAGAGAGAATCCCTGGATATTCATATCACCCTTTATCGGAGTTCCCAGAAAAATTAAACAACTTGCAAGTATCAGCAGTGGGATGCTCATCCGGCGTTTTATAACCATAACTATCATATAAATAATGCAATTTACAAATTTTAAAATTTTGGCGAATTCAACGCCTCTCAACTTCTTACCCTTTAGAAACCAAACCATTATAAACTTTCAATAGATACAGGCAACCGACAAATCTTGCGGGAGGTTGTGAATGTGGTCTTCGATCCTCAGGACAACATCTTTCTGCTGGCTGGACCGGTAAAGATACATCCGAGGGTTCTCAAGGCGATGAACACTCCATCGATGGGTCATCGAAGCCCGGAATTTACGGAAGTCAACAAAGAACTCAGGGAACTCACCCAGTATCTGTTCCAGACCAAAAACGATGTCGCTATTCTCTCCGGCTCGGGCACCGCGGGGATGGATGCCGCGATGGCGAATCTGCTCGACAAGGGAGAGAAAGCCCTCACCATCAACAACGGAAAATTCGGAGAAAGGATGGGACAGCTTGCAAAGATTTACGGAGAGTGCATCGAACTCAAATATCCTTGGGGTTCTCCACCGGACCTTGGAGAGATAGAAGAGGTTCTCTCCAAGGAGGACATAAAGGTCGTTGCCTTCACCCACAACGAGACCAGCACGGGTCTCACAAATCCTTTACCAGAGATAGCGAAACTCGCCCACAAGCACGATGCTCTTCTCGTTGTCGACGGAATAACGAGCGTTGGTGGAATAGACGTTCCCGTGGACAAACTCGGCATAGATATCTGCATCACCGGCTCTCAGAAGTGTATCGCCGCTCCGGCAGGTCTCGCACTGCTCTCCGTATCTGAGAGAGCCCTTGAAGCCATGCACGAGAAGAAGACCTACTACCTCGATCTCAAGAAGCACGTGGAGAAACTGAGAGATGGTCAAACTCCTTACACTCCGGCGGTGCATCTGCATCTCGCCCTCCTCGAGGCTCTCAGAATACTCAAAGAGGAAGGTCTCGAAAACAGGATAAAGAGAACCGCGAAGATAGCGGAGGCATGTAGATCAGCTGTAGATGCGCTCAACCTCGAACTCCTGCCGGACAGAAAATACGCATCAAACACCGTCACCGCAATAAAATACCCACCCGGCATCGAAGACAAAGACATTAGAGGCAGACTCAAGAAGGAATACGGCATAGTTATCGCGGGCTCTCAGGCTCCTCACAAGGGAGAATTCTTCAGAATAGGTCACATGGGTCTCGTACAGTTCAGAGAAATACTCGCCGCGATAGCATGCCTGGAGGTTGTGCTTGCAAAGGCTGGCTGGAAATTCGAGAAGGGAGCCGGAGTGGCAGCGGTTGAGGAAGTGATGCTTTCCGCATAAAACCTCCTCTCCCATTTTTTTAAATCTCATCGTAAGTGTATCTTCTCCTTCTAACAAACAGCACACCATCCAGAAAAGCCGCAAGAATCCCGGTTATGTATATCATATCGAACACGTTCGCTCCACCTATCGATGCTATGACGGGTTTGTTCAGATCGTATGACAGCAATTCCGGTAAATGGAGAAAGTCAGCTCCTATCAGCACACCGAACGTTCCAGATATGTATGCGGCGGGCGCCGCCTTCCTGTGCTCTTTTATATAGAGTATTGCGGAAACGATGCTCGATACGATGGCTGGGAGAAGCCAGAATGGAAATGGAGAAACGATCCCCTCTCTCGGGTCGGGATACGTTACTTTATAGGCGAAGAACGATACAACAGCCAGAGAAATCAGGATTTTCAGGGGAGATATCCTCCTCTTTATCATGAGATAGAGAGATATCACTATCGGAATCACTCCGCCACCAATGTTGATGCACACTATCCAGTTATTGTACGAGAAAAGATAGAAATTGGAGATATCGGTACCGTTGATGTAAATCGGGTACCTGAAAACGATGGTCAGCATGAGAATAATTATGGCATCGAAGGCGGAGAATCCCATTTCAGCAAAAGCCCTGGTGTAGATGAAGAAAGCAATGTATATAATGGCCAACATCACTGCCACAACGACAATGAAACTGAGCAGAGCGAATCCCAGCATTCACTCCTAATTAGATATGGCTACCATTTATAAACCCTTGGTTGTATACCTGTTGAACATGGATTTAAGAGAAACTCTCAACCTGAACTTCTTCAGAGAGAACGGCTTCATCAGGAAGAAATGCAAATCCTGTGGTAGCTACTTCTGGACACTCGACGAGAAGAGGGAGCTTTGTGGCGATCAACCGTGTGCGAACTTCTCCTTCATAGGTAATCCCATAACGAAAAGACCGTACACCGTAGATGAGATGAGAGAAGAATTCCTCTCGTATTTTGAGAGCAAGGGTCACACCAGGATCAAACCCTATCCCGTTGTCGCCAGATGGAGGAAGGACATCTATCTAACGATAGCAAGCATAGCGGATTTCCAACCCCACGTAACATCTGGCCAATCCAAACCTCCCGCCAACCCCCTCGTTATCTCCCAGCCAAGCATCAGACTCAACGACCTTGAGGAGGTGGGCGTATCGGGAAAGCATCTCACCATCTTCGAGATGATGGGTCATCACGCTTTCAACAGCAGAGATAATTACATATACTGGACCGAGGAAACAACCAGATACTGCCATGAATTTCTGACAGACAGACTGGGCATAGAGGAGAAGACCATAACCTACAAGGAATCCATGTGGGAGGGCGGCGGCAACGCCGGGCCATGTCTCGAGGTTCTATCTGGTGGTCTGGAGGTTGCGACCCTCGTGTTCATGAGCCTCGTCGAGGATGAAAAAGGTGATACTGAGATAGAAGGAAAGAGATACTCGGAGATGCCCCTTAAAGTCGTGGATACCGGATACGGTCTCGAGAGATTGACGTGGGTATCGAGAGGAACGGAGACGATATACGATGTTCTGTATCCCGAGGTTATAGAGCATATCCAGAATGAGAGCAAATTCGCCGAGCCGAGATATGTCTATGCGCTCGCGGATCACACCAAGTGCCTCGCTTTTATGCTGGGGGATGGAATCGTTCCATCGAATGTGAGAGCCGGTTATCTGGCAAGGCTGATGATAAGGAGGTCTCTCCGATTCATGGAATATCTCGGTATAGACGAGCCCCTCTTTTCTCTCGTTGAGCTCCATCTCAGGAAATTGAAAAAGAGTTTTTCCCATCTGTACGGAGCCAGAAAGAGGATAGAGGAAATCCTGGAGATAGAGACCGAGAAGTATCGTGAAACCTTAACCAGGGGAAAGAGGTTCGTTGATAAACTCCTTGAAAAGAAGAAAAGCATAGATGTGAATTCTCTCATAGAGCTGTACGACGCCCATGGTATACATCCGGAGATGGTGAGGAGGATAGCGGAGGAGAGGGGCATGAAAATAGAGATACCCGAGAATTTCGATTCTCTCGTGGCGGAGCTTCACTCAAAGGAGAGAAAGGAAGAGAAAGAGGAGAAGGTGGAGATTCCGGAACTACCGGAGACCAGAACCCTGTACTATGAAGATGCATACCTGAGAAAGTTCAGAGCAACCGTGCTGTGGAGCGGTGAAGTGAATGGAAGAAAAGCGGTAATCCTCGATAGAACAGCGTTTTATCCAGAGGGTGGTGGTCAACCATCCGATACCGGAAAACTTCTCCACGATGGCAGAGAGATAAGGGTGGTCGACGTCCAGAAGGTAAATGGCGTTATAATCCACTACACAGACGAAATCATACCCAAAAACGGAGAGGTTGAGGGAGTTATAGACTGGGACAGAAGGTATTCTCTGATGAAGCATCACACCGCCACCCACATAATAAACAGCGCCTGCAGGAAGGTACTTGGAGAGCACGTCTGGCAGGCCGGTTCGCAACTCGATGTCGATATGGCGAGGTTCGATTTCTCCCACTACAAACCCCTCTCTTCCGAGGACATAAAGAGGATAGAACGGGTGGCAAACGAGATAGTGAGAAAGGGGATAGATGTTATCAAGGAGTTTCTCGACAGGAGTGAAGCTGAGAAGAGATATGGTTTTATCCTTTATCAGGGTGGTGTTCCAGAGGGGAGAACGATAAGGGTGGTGAGAATTCCAGATGTCGATGTTGAGGCGTGCGGCGGCACCCACCTTGATAACACATCAGAGGTGGAGAGAATAAAGATAGTGAGGGGAGAGAGGATACAGGATGGAGTCGATAGAGTGGTATTTATTGCGGGAAGGGAGAACGTTGAAAGGATGGAATCAAAAGAGAAAGAGAATCTGAACAGAATCGTGAACAAACTGAGCAAGAGATTTGTCATAAAGGAGATAGAGGAGGATGCGGGATACGTTATTCAGAGTATATCGCGGATGTTTTCTGTTCCTGCTGACATGATAGAAAAGACCATAGACAAATTCCTGAAAGATCTTCCCGAGGGAGCGAAACCCATCGAATCAAAAAATGTTCTCGATGCATGCGATAAGCTGTTCAGACTCTGGAAAAAGAGCAGAAAAGAGAAAAAGAGGATACCCGAAGAGTTTATAAAGAAACTCGTGGAAAACGCGGAGAAGCTGGGAGAGTACAGATTTGTCACTCTGAGAAAACCCGAAGATACCGCCGGCTACGATGCGATGGCTCTCGCCTCGGAACTCGCGAGAGAGAAGAAAACCATAGCATGCATAAACGATGGCAGGGGGATAGTGTTCTCGGCATCGGAAGATATCGACATAGACCTGAGGGAGATAGCAAGAAGGGCGGGTTCCATACTCGGAGGCGGCGGAGGGGGAAAGAGAAATCTCGCAAGATGCGGAGGGAGTAAGCTGGATAAGATCGAAGAGGCTTTAGAAGAGGCGCGCAAAATGATGACTTCTCAGCTGATCGGGTAGAGCACCTCTGCCAGTATGACGGCTATCATCGTTGCAAACGCGATCGCTACGACCAGCCATGGGCTTATTTTCAGGGCGGTTTTTTCCTCTGCATCGAAGTATCTCACCAGTCCCGCCGCGGAATGGAAACCCACACCCTTGCCCTTTCTCTTCGCCATACCAGTTCAATATAAAGAAATTTTCAGTATTTATATTTTTTCTCGGAACGGTGCGCGAAGTTGACCGTAGATGCTACCCGGAGCATCTCGTGCCTTGCCTCAGAGTCCGCATCTAAAAATATAGCCCGTGGTTTTTTTATGATTTCGAGGAGATTCATATCGATCTACTTATGTTTTCTACGACAACTTTATCCGGAAGGTTTAATCTGACCTCTAAGGTTAGATTATGATGACTATTCAGATCGATTTTGAAAGAAACCGGCATCCACCATCTGTTGACCATCTTTTCCTCAACCTTTACGCCATCCAGATACAGACCGTACCACCCCGGATGTTCCTTATCAATTAGCTTTGTGAAGGCATAGACGCCTATTTTTACGGTATCTCCACAGTGGGCGATTTTCTTAAAGTATGGATTGAGGGCTGCGAAATTTCCACATATGGTATCGAAATCGATGGATTTGTCCTTTATCTTCACGATCCTTACAATACCCTTAGATTTTTCCTCGTTGGATGCAACCATTACCGCTTCCGTCGTTACAACATCGATATGGGAGGGAGTGTACCCAAAGGTCTTGTAGTTGGTGTTGGCTTCAATGAAAAAGGGATTCATTATTATGGGTATGAAGGGCTTTTCGGGATCATAAAATCCATGAACGTGACCCGCAAAGTTCGCGAGCACCTCTGCACCGCTCCTTCTAAAAATTTCCTCTATTTTCATTAAATCCTTCCTGTCAAATGTTGCCACCTTGACCGCGATGTATTTCAGGATGGAGAAGCATCGCAGTTTGGGTGCAACCATTGGATGATGAGAGAATATAATGGCGGGGATTCCCCTCTCATGGGAATGATTAAGCCATTTTTGGAGAGAATTGGCCGTTTCATTGTAAAGAGATGCGTGATGACCGGGAGGGTTTTCTCTATCAACAAAATCCAGGACGAGAAAGGTGATATTACGATACTCGAATGCGTAGTTGTAGAGGTCATCTATATCCACTTCCTCCCACTCCACCTGAAGTTTTCTTAACTCATCTTCAATAAAACTCTCGTTGAAAATCCTTTTGAAGAAACCTTCCCCAACCCTTTTTTCTTCTGCACCTTCCACCTTGGACCAGACATCGTGATTCCCTATAACCGGAAGATACGGCACTTGCAAACCGTCCAGGATCTCCTTCGCCTTCTTCATTTCGGAGTATTCGCCGCTATCCGCCAAATCTCCAAGCACCGCGACAAATTTTATGTTCATGCTCTCGTGATTCTCGTTAATCCATCTCACCACCCTTTCGAGTCGTTGTGTCAGATAATATTCTTCTCCCTCGCTCTCCATATCCTCTATCCCCTCTCCTCCATAGTCCGGATAGCCCCTTCCCATGTGCAGGTCGGTTATTATCGCGAAACACCACTCTTCTGCGCTTTCATGCGTTGCCGGCATTGGAGTTATTATCGGTAAGAGGAAAAACGTCAACATCATCAAACCCTTTGCAGATAAACGAATCATAGGTGATGATATAAAATCTGTCATATAAAAATTTGTTGTGCCACCCTCATTCACAAAAATTTCGCGGCATCCTCAACGCCAAACTTTATAACCCCCATGTGGATAAGGGCTACGGTGTAAGTATGGCAAGATTTCCTGAAGCGGAATCGAGATTACTCATGAAGAAGGTGTGCATGAAATGCGGCGCCCTGAACCCAATCAGAGCGGATAAATGCAGAAGATGCAGATCAAGGGACCTGAGACCGAAGGCAAGGGAGAGCAGGGGAACATAACGTTAGTTTTAATAGCGGAATCCTTTTTTCCTTTTGGATGCCGGAAACGAAGGTCAAGAAGGAGGAAGATTTCCACGAGTGGTACAACGAGATAGTCGAACTCGCCGACCTCTGCGATAAGAGATACCCCATAAAGGGGATGAACGTGTGGAAACCGCATGGCTGGCGAATAATGCAGAACATCGATAATCTCATCAGAGAGGAGATGTTCTCAACAAATCACAAGGAGGTATACTTTCCCCTGCTTATACCCGAGTCACTTTTCAAAAAGGAGGAGGAGCATATAGAGGGCTTCTTTCAGGAGGTTTTCTGGGTAACCCATGCGGGGGATAACGAACTCGAGGAGAGATGGCTGTTGAGACCGACATCGGAGACGGCGATGTATCCCATCTTCGCCCTGTGGATAAGGTCCCATTCTGATCTCCCTCTGAAAATCTTTCAGATAGTGAACACCTTCAGGTATGAGACAAAGCAGACGAGAGCCTTCATCAGGGTGAGAGAGATTCACTTCTTCGAGGCGCATACGGCGCACGTGGATTTCGAGGATGCAGAGAGACAGATAGAAGAGTACAAGGAGATTGCAAGTAGATTTTTCAGAAAACTGTGCATACCTTTCATCTTCAACAGGAGACCCGACTGGGACAAGTTTGCTGGTGCATACTACACCATAAGCATGGATGCTCTTATGCCATCGGGAAGAACCTTACAGCTCGGCTCAATCCATCAGTACAGGGATAATTTTGCCAGACCTTACAACATAAAATACGAAGATGTGAACGGTGAACACAAATACTGTCATCAGACAACCTATGGAATGAGCGAGAGAATACTTGGAGCCATTGTTGGTATACACGGCGATAACAGGGGCATTGTACTTCCACCGGTGATATCCCCAATAAAGGTCGTAATAATACCCATCATATTCAAGGGAAAGGAAAAAGAGGTTCTGGAGAAATGCAGAGAGATAAACGACAGACTAAAAGAGGCGGGCATAGAGAGTCACGTCGATGAAAGAGAAGACACTCCCGGAAGCAAGTTTTACGACTGGGAACTCAAAGGCGTTCCACTCAGAATAGAGATAGGACCGAAGGAACTCGAGAAAAAAACCGCGGTGATAGCCAGGAGGGATACTGGAGAGAGAGTGGAAGTTTCGGAAGATGATCTCCTGGACGAGGTCAGAAAATTGTTTGACCTGATAAGTGAAAATCTGTACCGAAGAGCAGAAGAGTTCATGAAAAACCACATCGCGACCGTTGATACCATCGAGGAGGCGAAAAACAGCAGAGCTTACATTTTCGAACTTCCGTGGTGCGGGGAGAGGGATTGTGCTTTGAGGATGGAAGAAGAACTGGACCTCAAAACGCTTGGAGAGCCCCTTCATGTGAATGTCGTTGATAAGAGGTGCGCCGCCTGCGGGGGGAAGGCGAAGACCCTCATCAGATTGGCCAAAACATACTGAGGAGGTGATTTGGAATGAAGATATGGAGAGAGATAAGATTTCCCGTGAGTTTGTTACTTGCTGTTCTGGGTCTTGTTTTTACTATATCGGGCGCGGTATGGATATTTCTGAGGGAAAGTAAACTCGGTTTGCTCAGCAAACTCGCCGAGTTCTTTGGAAACTGGAATTATTATCTGATAATTATTGGCGTGGTGATACTATTCGCTGGAATCTGGTATGCGTACGATTACATAAGCAAAAAGAAGTTCTTGCTCGAAGAAATAAAAACCGACAGGAAATCCGAACTTGTAAAAACCAAAGCCAAACTGGAGAAGATAGCAAAAACCCTCCCGAGAAAGTATGAAAAAATGCTCATTGAAAAAGAGGAAGAGCTGGGTCTCAGATAATGCCGGAGTACTGCGTTGTTCTGGTGGAGCCGAAGTACAGCGGAAACATAGGCTCAGTCGCGAGGTGCATGAAGAATTTTGGTTTGAGAGAACTCTATCTGGTAAAACCGTGCGCCATCGATGATGACGCCTACATGATGGCGGTTCACGCGGGAGATGTTCTGGATAGAGCGAGAATATTTGACGACTTTGAAGACGCCCTCGGAGCGGTGGATTTAGCCATCGCAACCACATCCATTATAGAGGAGCATCGCAAGGCGTGTCTGAGGAAGGCATTCACACTGAAAGAAGTCGTTGAGGAAATATCCGACTTCAACGGAAAGATAGGCCTGTTTTTCGGAAGGGAAGATTACGGGCTCTACAATGAGGAAATCAAGAGGTGCGATATCCTGATCACCATTCCCACAAGCGAAGAGTATCCCTCTCTCAATCTATCTCATGCCGTCTGTATATGCCTGTACGAGTTGTTTTCACATGGGTTTGACAGGAGGGTGAGGGACAGAAACATAGGTACGAAAGAGAAGGAAAAAATGATGGAATTTCTTACAAAATTGCTTGAAACGATAGACTATCCAGAGCACAAGATGGAAAAAGCCCAGATAACTCTCAGAAGAGTTCTCGGAAAAGCAAAACTCACGGAACTGGAATATCATACCCTCATGGGAATTCTCAGGGAGACGATGGACAGATTGAGCTCTATATAGTTTCTATGGAGAAGAGAACCTTTGTGCCCTTCAGCACGGAGTGTATCTTGTCAGCGAACCATACCAGTTCTTCAACCCTCACGTCTTTGTTTCCCCAGTCGTAGACGAAATCGTAATTTCCGGATGTTGCTTTGAAGCCCAGGTTCATCAACTGATTTTTCACCTCCGAAGGTAATGCTCCCTCGCTGTTGAAGTAAATTTTCAGATACGTCTTCATCGGGATATGGATTACCATGAGGGTATTAAATGATTACGATTCAGCCGGAGATATAAACCGGGTATGGCGAGAAGCACAGGATTAGAATGATCATGGCGACGATGAACAGAATTTTTCTCTTTGTGTCGACCTTAGATATATCGTTGAGGGGTGGAGGATGGTTGACTCCGAACAGGAGGGCAACGATAAGAGCGAAGGCGAACCATCCCGTGAACAGGAGAGCAATTACCGCTATCCATCCGATGTGTCTCTGTTTATTGCCAAGCACAGCCCTGGCTATATGCCCGCCGTCCAGCTGACCTATTGGCAGGAGATTTACCGATGTGATAATCATGCCGACCCATCCCGCAAATGCGGTTGGATGGAGTATAACGCTATAGTGTTGTAGGGAAACATTTAGTATCAATCTGGACAGGATTTCAAGGAGCAGAAAGCCCCCGAGAATGATTTTTCCACTTGCACTTTCTTTTGGAACGATCTCGGAATTCATTATTCCGTATATAGCTACAGGTATAGCTACGGCGAAACCGGCGATGGGACCCGAAAACCCGATATCAAAGAGGGCTTTTCTGTTGTGGATCGGTTCCCTGCTCGATATCAGTGCCCCAAAAGTCCCTATGTTGAAACCAAAGATCGGGGGCACGGGTATGAAGAAGGGGAGTGAGGTTCTAATATTGTGTCTTCTGGAAGCAAAGTAATGCGCCATTTCATGTACGCCGAGTATCGTGAGCAGTGGTAGAGAGAACTGAATAAAGCCTTTCAGCAAATTCTCGAACCGAAGCATTTCTTCGATCGCGCCACTTTCAAAGAGAGACACCTTGTCAGATACGAGGAGCGAGCCGGTAAGTGTGGTGGTTATAAGCGTTGCCACGAGGAGTGCGAGATTCACGGCGGTTGATGTTCCCTTCCTTTTCATCTCCGTGGGAAAGATATACAGTATGTACTCGCCGCCCTCCTTCCTTATGAGCGGTATGAGGTTGTATCTGGAGAGGCTCTCTCTGAGGAGGTCGAACTTGTATTCGATGTCCTCCTCCCTGTCTATACTGCAGAAAAAAACGATACCGTTCTTTTCCATTCTGCTCTCATAAAATGGAAAGTATCTCTCAACTTCCGATTTTATCCTTTCTATCATGTAATCTTCGATGCCATTCATCATAGCAATCCCTTTGCAGCTCTTATCAATCCATCGAAAGGAGGCGACGGCTTCATGGGTCTTGACTTGAATTCCGGATGAGCCTGCGTTGCAAGGAAGAATCTGTGCTCCGGTATCTCCAAAAATTCCATCAATTTTCCATCCGGTGATCTCCCGGAGAATACCATGCCCCGCTCCTCGAGCGTTTCAACGTAATCCGGGTTCACTTCGTATCTGTGCCTGTGCCTCTCATACACGACATCTTTTCCATAAAGTCGATGAACGAGCGTTCCCCTTTTCAGACAAGCCGGATAGGCACCCAGCCGCATGGTGGCGCCGTACCTGGATTCCCTGATGATCTTCACCTGTTCGGGCAGATACGTTATAACGGGATGGGGTGTGTTCTCATCGATTTCCGTGGAATTCGCCCCCTTGAGACCGCAAACGTTTCTCGCAAATTCGACTACCGCGAGCTGCATCCCGAGGCAGAGGCCCAAAAAGGGTATATTGTTCTCTCTGCAGTATTTTATTGCGAGAATCTTTCCCTCTATACCGCTCAAACCGAAACCACCGGGTACTATGACGCCATCCAGCTTGTCGAGTATATTGAGTTTGTTTTCATCCTTCTCAAAATCCTTCGAATCTATCCATTCTATTTTTGGCTTGAAGCCGTTTTTCCATGATGCGTGCTTGACGGCTTCTATGACCGATATGTATGAATCGAATAGCTTGAAAGAGCCAATGTCAAAATACTTTCCGACAATTCCTATCTTTACTTCCTCCTTGAGAGACCTTATCTTATCTATGAAATCTCTCCATTCTCTGTATCCCTTCCCCTTCTTTTTTCCCACTATACCGAGCTTCCTTAAAATTTTCTTTGACAGGTTCTGCTCCTCAAAGAGCAGAGGAACCGCATAGATGTTATCTATATCGGGGTCAGCTATAACATCCTCTTCGTGAACGTTACAGAATAGGGCTATCTTCTCCTTTCTGACGCCATCTATCGGTTGCTCGGACCTTGCTATGATGAAATCCGGCTGTATACCTATCTCTCTCAGCAACTTTACAGAGTGCTGGGTCGGTTTTGTCTTCTGTTCACCGAGCGTCGGTATAGAAGGCACATAGGTAACGTGGACAAACAGTACATTTTCGCCTTCCAGTTTCATCTGCCTGACCGCTTCGAGGAAAAGGATATTTTCATAATCCCCGACAGTTCCCCCTATCTCCACGAGCACGAAATCCACACCTTCTTTCGCAATCTTCTTTATTCTCGATTTGATCTCATCCGTTACATGGGGAATGGGCTGAACGGTTTTTCCAAGATATTTCCCCTGCCTTTCCTTCTGTATAACGGCATAGTACACCTGACCGGTGGTGATGTTGTGGTCTTTCGGGATATTTTTATCGAGAAATCTCTCATAATGTCCGAGGTCCTGGTCTATCTCTCCACCATCCTCCGTCACCCATACCTCGCCATGCTCCGTCGGTCGGAGGGTGCCCGCGTCGTAGTTTATGTATGGGTCTATTTTCACCGCTGTAACATCGAATCCATAGAACTGGAGTATCTTACCTATGGATGCGGTGGTTATACCTTTGCCTAAACCGGATATCACTCCACCCGTAACAACTATGTAGTTTACCATCTCCATCAACAGTGAGAACGAATAAGATTTTTTGTTTAAATCGTTTCTGGTTCCATTAAGAGCCAAACTTCGATATGCTCACTTTCAGTTTGGTAATTCTATAATTATTGTTTTAAATAAATATTTATATACAACAAAGTCAAAATAAGATATTGATGAGGGCGGGGTGGAGCGGAAACATAAGCTGGGGTCTGGTGAGCATACCGGTAAAGCTGTACCCGGCAACTAGATCGAAACAGGTTGCTTTTAAGATGCTTTGTAAAAACCATAAGTTGCCCGTTCACTATAAGATGGTGTGCGAGTGTGGAGAAGAACTGACAAAAAGAGACATCGTGATGGGACTCGAGTTTGAAAAGAAGAGCTACTTCATTCTCGATGCGGAAGAGATAAAAAAGTTAAAACCAAAGAGAACGGATAATCTCGAAATAATGGAATTCATCGATATAGATGAGATAGATCCGGTATACTACGAGAAAAGCTACTATGTAGTCCCCCAGCGCAGAGGAGATAAAGCTTTTTTCTTGTTAAAGACTCTTATGGAGGAAATGAAAAAAGCTGCCATCGGAAAGATAGTTATGAAGAACAGGGAATACCTCTGTGCGGTTCAGCCTTACCGAAAGGGGCTTTTACTATCGGTGATTCACTACAAAGATGAGATAAGAGACATGGAGGATTTGGAGAACTTGGACCTGATTCCGCAAATAGATGAGAAAGAGAAGGAATTGGGAAGGTTGCTTATAGAGAAGTACTACAATAAAAAATTCGATCTCGCCAGATACAAGGATACCTTTGTCGAGGAATTGAAAGAACTCATCAAAAAGAAGCTCGAAGGAAAGGAAGTAAAAAAGGTCGAAGAGGTTAAAGTTGAAGAGGAAATAAGCCTGATGGAGGCTCTCAAAGCAAGTGTAGGAAAATGAAATATTTACCGATGCTCTGCAAAAAGGGTGATTTGAGTTTGCTGAATAACAGAGATTACATATTTGAACCGAAACTCGATGGAACTAGATGCATAGCTGAAGTGGACAACGATGTCAATCTTTTTAATAGAAGGGGTAGGAACATAAGAAGAAGGTACCCAGAGATATGCGAGGAGCTTAAAAAGTATAAGGGTTTCATATTCGACGGTGAAATCATCTGCTACAACAGGAGAGGTGTACCAGATTTTTACTTGCTGCAGAAGAGAGAGCACGTAGATAGTGATTTTCTAATCAAACTGAGAACGAAGATGTTCCCGGCAACCTATGTGATTTTCGATGTGTTGGAGGTCAAGGGAAAGAGCCTCCTCGATGCACCCTTGGAGGAGAGGAAAGATGTACTTATGAAGAACATACAGAGGACGAAACACGTGGAACCCATCTTCTTCACGGGAAATGGATCAAAGCTGTGGGAGGAAATCACGAGGAGGAATATGGAAGGGATAATTGCGAAGCGGAGAGGAAGTAAGTACTATCCAGGGGAGCGGAGGGAAGAATGGCTGAAGATAAAGAACTTGAAGAATCTGGATGCAATCGTGGTGGGTTATACCCAGGAAAAGAGAGAGATCAGTTCCCTGGGTGTGGCTTTAATAGATGGTTCCTCCTTGGTTTACATCGGCAAGGTCGGTACGGGCTTTGACAGGGAAGTGATGGAGAAATTACTCAAAACGTTCAAGGTTGTAGAGAAAGCACCCGTATGTAACCCGGAGAAAGCCCCGGATAACATGATATGGGTAAAACCTGAAATCGTCGTGGAAATCGAGTATATGGAGGTTACAAAAGATAAGGAATTGAGAGCCCCTTCATTCCGGAGAATAAGGACAGATAAACCTTTGAAGGAATGTACACTTGATCAATTTGCCTAAGAAATGGATAAAAATGATGTAAAGCCGGTTATGAGTTCCGTCATCCCTAAAATAGCGAGGTGCTCTTAAGTAGTTCCAGAAGTCCGGGAAATAGAAAAAATTGGGGTGCATCCCGTCTTTTTGGAATAAAAGAGATAAGGGATGCACCCAGTAAGTATACGCAAGATACTTGCAAACAACCTTTTGATACCAATGGCAGGAAACTGTACACACGGGAGAAAGGAGATAGCAGATACGGCGATCTTCTCTATCTTGAATAGAATGTGTAGAAGATGGAAAACGTTTTACTCTATCAATGCATCCTTTAAATCAATTCACAACTGGGAGAGAGTTCATCACATCTCTGGTGAAGACTACCAGAGAATACACTGATATCAAAATCCTATTTCTGGATAGAGGTTTCTTCAATCTCGAATCCATAAAATGCCTGAACGATTTACAGATCAATTTTGTCATGCCAGCTGTCAGAAATCCAAGGATAGAGAAAATCATCGATGACTTTGAAAAGAGATGCAAAGAATTTCCTTACAAACAACAATTCTTTTTGGTAAGAGAATATGAGATGAGAAAAGAAAGGGGGTAAAAGATAGGACATGAGGCAGAACTTTCTCAAAAATCATGTGGTGAGGTTATTCCTGCTATTACTTTCCATTCTTCTTTACAATCTATGGCGGTTATGTAATTTGATAATCATCATCGAAATCAGATGGAAGAGAAAGGGATATCTAATGATACTTAACGAG
This sequence comes from uncultured Thermoplasmatales archaeon, assembly GCA_964432835.1. GTDB lineage: Archaea > Thermoplasmatota > E2 > DHVEG-1 > B18-G2 > B18-G2. The sequence continues at coordinate 22,273 of CAYSPA010000009.1, forward strand.
TTCGTGAGTAATTTGTCCCCTTCTCTAAAGAGGGAATGGCTTTAAGGTTTGATAATTTTTCGACAAACCCGGTTGAATCAGAACCATTTCCATATTTTTTTAAAGGCGGTTTTTTGTGCCAGACTCCAGTAGGTTGAAGATAATGACGTGAATGTACCGTATCTGAGCGAAAGCATAAATCTGTTTATTATACTCTTCCATGAAAAAAACTCTTTAGCCACGTACGTTGCGCCCTCTTTGAGCTCCTCTGGAGTCATATGTTTTGGAATAAACACGACATCCTTCATATTATATCTCGACCAGTCTTTAGTAATTATTCTATTTTCTTTCTCCAGTCTGGTGAAAAGAGGCGTACCCGGGAAAGGAGTGAGTATGTTAACTCCAGCAGAGTCGATGTCTATGTATTTCATAAGGTCTATAGACCTCTTGAATATATCTTTTTTATCATCATCGAAACCAAAAACAAAAGAGCCGAGTACCGCTATGCCATAATCATGAATTCTCCTTACGGCATCTTTATAGTCTCTGACTGCACTGGGCAACTTCTTCATTTTTTCCATAGAACCTTCCGAGAATGTCTCAAATCCTATTGAGAAAGCAAAAAACCCGGCGTCACTTGCCAGCCTGAGAAATTCATCATCGAAAGCAGCCTTAACATTTATAAAACATGCAAATTTTTTATTCATATCTGCTAATTTTTTGAACAATTTTTTTGAGTGAGATATGTTTATGCTCAGCGAAGGATCAACAAATATGATAATTCTTTGTTTCACTTTTTCCAGTTCCTTTACAACATTATCTACGGGTCTAATTCTGTACTTCTTACCTCCGAGAGGAGAATTTGAAATGCTACAGAATTCACAACCGTATGGGCAACCCCGGGATGCTTGGGCGGTGTAGACAAGTGTTTTCCGCTGGAAAGCTTCTATCCGCGGCTCTGGTATGAGTTCTCCTTCAATGAAGTCTGACCTGTAAAAAGGCTTAAGGGAACCTTTTTCAAAATCCTTCAATAACTGTCTCCATCCTCCTTCTGCTTCTCCTATGAAGACCGCATCAGCATGTTCTTTTGCTTCGTGAGGGAGAGCCGACGCATGCCACCCTCCTATAACGACGGGAATTCCTCTTTTTCTGAATTCATCTGCTATCCAGTAACCTCTGGGGGCATTCAATGTCCTGAATGATATGCCAACAAGATCTACATCTTCATTAAAACTCACCTTTTCAAAGGACTCGTCCACTATCTTCACAGAATACTTTTCTGGAGTAACTGCTGCTATTTGTAGAAGAGTGAGGGGGGGCCAGTTGAATGCGAGAAGTCCTTGTATGGAAAAGTTATCAGGTCTTATGAGCAGGATTTTTGGTCTATTGTTTGTCATACTGGATTCGGTATATTTCCTTATACTTTTTATTAATTTTTCTTGGTTGAGACTGTCAACTTTTTATGAATTTAAGTGTTTAACCCCCTATACCAATTTGAATAAGAGGTATAGGAGGGGATGAAATTGCTGGACAGACTCCTGAAGATAATTGTGGGTATAGATGGGCTCTGCAAAGATTGGGATTGAGATATGATCATCAAACCTTTGGAGAGAGAAATGCAATAGAACAGTGGTACAGTCTGTTCAAAGCCAGGGTAAAGCGATTCTGGAAGAGATTCCCATA
>CAYSPA010000010.1:0-4753 GCA_964432835.1 uncultured Thermoplasmatales archaeon
ACTCGCATGGCTTAGTCGGACTCCGATAGCAGTGGCCTCCGGCAGGATCAACCGGGGTCAGAATTGGCGGGTGCACGTGCCCTGCACTTGCACCTCTTGAGGTGGGTCGACTTTTACCAACCTCATCGAGCGTCAGGTTCGAAACTAGAGGCCGTATCGGCCTCCTTTTTCGAACCTCCATTCTTCGTGTCCCCCGGGCTGATACACCCATTCATCGAAAGGCGATAGCCCCACCTCGTGGGTTTAGCCGGTTCCCGGGGATGGTAAGAACTGTATCACACAACCCATATATAATATATGAGGAAGGTATTTTTAAATTTTGTGGAGTCAACTTCGTTCTCATCATGTGATATTCCCTCCATTATAGAAAAAGTCGTTTAAAAAATCTGTCGGTGTGTAGTTTTTCCTTGAAAGTGTACGTAATTTTAAATATCCAAATCCACTTTACCCGCACAAATGGAGTGGTACACCACCCTGATGGAGTTATTTTTCTTCATTGCGGGAATAGGTTTGCTGTACAAATGCTCAGACATACTGGTGGAAGGTACATCAAAGGTGGCTCTCAGAATGGGTATATCATCCCTCATCATATCACTTACTATTGTAGCATATGGTACATCTGCTCCAGAATTTGCAACATCCGCCCTCGCATCTTACAGGGCCCATTCCTCTCTCTCACTTGGAAATGTGCTCGGTTCATGTCTCGCCAATCTGCTTCTTGTTCTTGGTATAAGTGCGGTTATAAAACCGCTCTCCGTTAATCTCGGTATAGTTAAAAGAGAGCTTCCCATACTTCTGGTTTCGACGGTACTCCTGCTGATGCTTTCTATCAGAGGTAACTTAGATGCGTTATCGGGATTGGTTATGCTCTGCGCCTTCGCCATGTATCTGATTTTCTTCATAAAGATGGCGAAGAAGGAAAGGAAAAGGAGGATTAAGTTTATCGAAAATAACAGGGATGGGATGCCGAAGTACGTTCTTTTCATAATTTTTGGATTGATAGGAGTGGTGGTTGGTGCCCAATTGCTCGTGGATTCCGCCGTATATCTTGCCAACATACTTGGTGTACCGGAATTCTTGATAGCTATATCTATGATAGCGGTCGGAACATCTCTGCCAGAGCTTGCGGTATCCGCGACTGCATCTCTTAAAGGGGAGAGTGACATCTCCATCGGTAATCTCATTGGTTCAAATGTCTTCAACATCCTGCTGATACTGGGTGTGTGTTCATCTATAAGCATCATTCATATAGATCTCAAATCCATGCTGAGTGAACTTTTCCTCTTATTTGTAACGCTCATTATGTTCCCCATATTCTATACCAAAGGAAAAGTAAGCAGAGCGGAGGGCGCCCTGCTCCTTGCAATCTACGCTGTCTACCTTGTCCTGCTGTTTTGTAAATGAGCTTCTCCCGTGATTTCATCTTTGGAAGTATAGCTGGTGTAATTTTAGTTGGAGTGATTTTTTCAATAGAAATATATAAATATCATCAAAATAAACACTCACTTAGGCGGTGTATTAAAATGGCAGAAGATATATCTGTGAGGGAAGCGTTGAAAGAACTCATGCAGACAAAGATACTCAAAAGTATAGCAAAGAGGAATGGTACCGAGTTCACACTTAAGCTTGCGATGTGGCTCATAAGATATATACTTGTCGTGGTTTCTCTTAAGGAGGCTCTGGGTATACCTCTGGAGGAGATCCTGGAGAATCTGCATGGGAAGAAATACAAGAAGGTTAACAGTATTACGGATAAAATTTTCAGCCACATAAAGGATGATAGCGAAAAGTACGGAAACTATATATGGTAGAGTGTGAAAGGGTAGGCGACGGATACCAAAAATAACTTAAAATAAAGAGAATGGAGGGGGATGCTTTTCTACTTCCTTGTCATGTTCTTTTGCCAGTACTCTCTGAGTTCATCGAGGGTCTTATTGAGGGTTATTGCATCTCTTGCATTGTCAAAGTATGTTGGTGGAAGTGGCATCACGGTGTTTGGTGGAAGGTTCCATGTATCGCAGAGGTAAGGATCTACGAAACAGCCATACTGCTTGTACATCCCTTCGCTCTCCACCCATCCTATGAAGATTCCAACTCTTGAGTTATTTTTGTCGTAAATTGGCATATCAACAAGCTCATCAATTGGGTGGAATCTCTCTCCCAGAGGTGCCGTCCTGTTCCAGTAACGGCTCAACTGTTCAACCGTCTTGTTGAGCACAACATGGTCAGTTACTTCCTTTATGTAGTCGCTGTAGATTGGAATCAGCTTGTTGGTTCCCCTGAACCATGTGTCCCTCGTGGCATCGTTCAACTTTATACCAAAGAACCATCCGGGATAATCTTCGTTCCAGCTCTTCCAGCATTTGTCTATCGTTCCTATGGTGTTACCGTTCGCATCACACACTTTCTTTCCTACCAATTCGTGTGGGTTTGTTATTTTTTTCATCTCTCACCACCCTCCTCACTCGCTAATATCCATCTGTGTACTTAAAACTTTCCATGGGAATACGGGGATACTAAGATAATTTGTCTGCACCATATCGTTTCGCCGTCAGTACTCCTCGGTCAATCTGTAGTGATTGTGTTTTGGTTCGTATATCTGCCCGCTTCTCTTTAATTTCTCGATGGCTTCCTTGATCTTCTCCCTTTCGATCTTACGGGCCTCTCCTTCCCTCTGAATGTCCTCCATGCTGGCCGTTCCATCCGGCGATTCCTGGCAGAGGTCCCTGATTATGCTCAGGATTGTCCTCAACCTGTCCTGCTGGGTTCTGCTTATACCGGTGGCGATCATATCAATATCTATTCTGCCGGTCTCTCTATCCACGCCAACCCTTCTGAGGTATTTCTCGATTATGTTGATCGCTCTCTCGGCATCCTCTATGGTAACCCTGTCGCTCAGTCTCACTCTCGCGCTCGCCTCCGCCAGCCTGACGAATGCCTCGAGTTGCCTCGGAGTAAAGGGTATGGATTCCTCGGAAGATGCCCTCAACGAGACATAATAATCCTTTATCCTCTCTATAGCCTCATCATCCATAACCGGAAATATATTTCTCTTGGCATACGCTATATATTTTCTCAAAAACTCCGGGTCAAAGGTTGGCGTAACTCTCTCGAGGAGTTTTCTTTCCTCATCTTCCGTGTATCTCGATTCTTTGACCCTCGCTCTCTGTTCCCTTACCTCTCCAGCTTTATGTGTTTTGAGAATGTGCAAAGCGAGTTCACTATCTCTCTCCCTATCCGGTCTATCTATCAATGAGAATATCAAATCGAATCTCGAAAGCAGGGCGGGCGGCATATTGATCTGCTCATGAATCGGAATGAACTCATCAAATCTTCCGAGTTTCGGATTTGCAGCAGCAAGAATTGCACATCTTGACTTGAGGGTGGCATTGATTCCCGCTTTGGCAACGCTTATCTCCTGCTGCTCCATCGCCTGATGAAGGGCGCTTCTATCCTGCTCGCTCATCTTATCTATCTCATCTATACATGCTATTCCCATATCAGCCAGAACCAGCGCCCCTGCCTCGAGAGTCCAGTGACCCTCTCCAAACTCATCTCTCACTGCAGCAGCCGTTAATCCGGCAGCGGATGTGGCTTTTCCAGAGGCATATATGCTTCTTGGAGCCAGCTTTGATATATAGCTCAGTATCTGAGATTTTGCCGTACCCGGGTCTCCGACGAGGAGTACATGTATATCTCCTCTTATCCTCGTTCCGTCGGGCATCGTTTTTGGAACTCCTCCGAAGAGCTGGAGAACGAGGGCATCCTTCTCGGTTTCCATACCGTATATGGTTGGAGCTATGCTTTCTCTCATCCTTTCATAGATGTCGGGCAATCTGCTTATCTCGAGGATTTTCTTTTCGTCTTCCTCTGTTATTTCCACTTCCTCAAATGCCTGCTCCTGTTTTTCTATAGATACAGCCTGTATCACTTTATCGAAGGATGTCAGTCTCTGAACACCTCTCCTCCTCTGCCTCGCGAGGAGAATTCCATTCACTATAACTCTGTCTCCAGGTGCAACGTCTCCAACGAGATCATCCTCTATGAATATGCTTATCCTCTCCGGCTGGGCGCCGCCCCTCAATCCTTCGGGACTTTCCTGTATTTCGAGTTTCTGGGAATCTATGAAAGTGGACATAGATGTTGACAATTTGAAGGATGATGACCTCTCACAGTTTATGCACTGGGCCGGTTCTTTGAGCAGTTCCTCGTCTTGCTCGACAACGTTTTCACTTCCACATCTCTGACAGATGAAAACGGCTTTTTTCAATTTGGGTCTGACCTCGGTGACCTTTTTAACGAGTCCTTCCACAGCAACGAGCTTTCCAAGATGTTCTGCCCTCAGATATCTTATCGGTATCCGGTTCGTATCGGGAAGGTTATATACCCTGAAATGCAACTTGATCTGTTTATCAATGGCGACATCGATGTTGTTCAGAGCAAACTCCGCGTTGAATATCATCTTTTGAGGCTCATCGAGAAGAAGTTCGGCCATCTCATGGTCAACTTTATCTATCAGCCAGTAATCCACGAACAAACTCCTCATTTTGGGATATCTAAGGGCGACTGTTTCTATTTCGTTGCTACAGTATTCTATGAAGAAGTTTTCCCACCATCCGATTAGAGTCTCGTCTCTCAGCAGATAGGCCATAAATCTGACCCCTCACTGTCATAATAAGAACTGTCTATAAATCTCTTGCTTTGATATTGGTTAGCAGGGTTAATGTGTGCTATACAGTATCAATGTCCTGTG